>NZ_JAWLQI010000030.1:0-38681 GCF_036997785.1 Brachyspira pulli | reverse complement strand
ATATAGTTGTTTAGGTATATACTAAAGAATAATATATATTACAAAAACTATTGAAACATAATAGATTTATTTTTCATTGTTTTTTATAACGCACATCAAAAATAATAAATATATCAATGATTTATTAATTTTTATTTAAGAAAAAGAGTTTTTATATAAAAATAAAATACTCTTTTTCTTTAAAAAATTCAAATATTAATGAACCTCTCCCCAGCTGTTTCCTTTATGTATATCAACAGTTATAGGCACATTAGTTTTTACTGAATGCTCCATTATCTCTTTCATTATAGTCATGGCTTTGTCTGCTTCTGACTCTGAAACTTCAACTACTAATTCGTCATGAACTTGCATAACTATTTTTGCAGTTTTCAAATGATTTTTAAACTCTTTATGTATGGCAATCATAGCAACCTTTATCATGTCCGCTGCACTTCCCTGAATAAGAGTATTTAAAGCCATTCTTTCAGCCTCATTTCTAGCCATAGCATTTGAAGAATTGATAGTCTTTGATAAATCCCTAATTCTTCCGCACATAGTTCTTACAAATCCTTTATTTCTTACTTCTTCAACAACTTCCTCGCAGAAAGGCTTTACTTTAGAATATGTTGCAAAATATCCTTTTATAAAATCTTCAGCTTCTTTTCTCTTTATTCCAAGTTCTTTTGAAAGTCCGAATGCTGTTTTACCGTAAATGATAGAGAAGTTTATTATCTTAGCAATATTTCTCATTGAAGGAGTTACATGCTCTTTGCTAACAGAATATATTTTCATAGCTGTTTTTCTATGAATATCATCATTATTTTTGAATGCTTCAACCAATACAGGATCATTACTGAAATGAGCTAATAATCTTAATTCTATTTGAGAATAGTCAGCAGCTATAAGCAAATTTCCTTTTTCTGCTATGAATGTATTTCTTATCTCTCTTCCTTCCTCGCCTCTTACTGGAATATTTTGTAAGTTAGGCTCTGATGATGATAAACGTCCTGTTGCTGTTACAGTTTGATTGAATGAAGCATGTATTCTTCCTGTTTTTTCATTTATCAATGTAGGGAATACATCGAGATAAGTATTTTTCAATTTTGCATATTTTCTATATGTGAGCATGTATTCAGCTATTTTATGTTTTTGTGAAAGATCAGTTAATACTTCTTCATCAGTTGAGAAACCTGTTTTAGTTTTTTTAGTAGGAGGTATTCCCATTTTATCGAATAATATATATTCAAGCTGTTTCGGAGACTGTAAATTAAATTCTTCTCCAGCTTCTTTATATATTTTCTCTTTTGTCTTTTCTAAAAGTAAACTATACTCATCAGATAATGCTTTCATTCTTTCGCTGCTTATATAAACACCGTCAAATTCCATATCAGCAAGTACACTAACTAAAGGCATTTCTATATTAAAAAATAATTCTTCAAGATTATAAGTTTTTAAAAGCGGAGCAAAACATTCATAAAATCTAAATGTTACATCAGCATCTTCACAAGCATATTCCACAACATCTTTTAAAGGTGCATCTAATAATGTCTTTTTAGCATTATCAGTTAAATCAGCGTATTTGATAGTATTGTATGAAAGATAAGCAATAGCTAAATCGTCCATATTATATCTTCCTCTTGTAGGATTAATCAAATATGCAGCAACCATAGTATCAAAGTACATATTGCCCAAACTTTTTCCTATAGCTCTCATCATCTTGTATTCATATTTAAGATTATGACCTATAACCTTTATGTCTTCACTGGCCAAAGTATCAAATACAAGATTCATACATTTTTCTTTATCTATTTTTGTTCTGCCGCTTAAGTCTAAATAAAATGCTTCTGAAGATCTTATAGAAAAAGAAATTCCTATAATAGTATCTTTAAATACATCTAATCCTGTAGTTTCAAAATCTATACATACAAGTTTTTTACTTTTAATATCATTTAAAAGATTTTCTAATTCTGTTTCATTCTCTATTAAATAATAGCTTGCTTTATTATCTTTAGCACTAAGTATAGGACTTTCCTCTTTTGCAGTATCATTATTATTTAATTTTTCATCAGAGATTTTTACTTTATCTTCTTTTTTAGAAGAACCATATATATATGAATTGATTTTATCTCTTATTTGTTTTAATTCTAATTCATCTAATATTTTATTAACTTCATCAATATTTATTTTATTGCTTGCTATTTCATTATAATCTAAATTAAAACCTTCTATATTTCTTTCAATGGTAGCAAGTTTATAGCTCATATATGCCATATCTTTTGACTCAAGTAATTTTTCCTGAATCTTACCTTTTATAGAGTCAATATTTTCATATATACCATCTAAACTTTTATATTCTTCAAGAAGTTTTAAAGCTGTTTTCTCACCTACCCCTTTAACTCCCGGTATATTATCTGAAGCATCTCCCATAAGAGAAAGTAAATCAATTATTTGATTAGGATAAACTCCTCTCTTCTCTTTTACCATATCTGAGTTATACTCCATAAGCTCATTATCTTTATTGCTTGCTACGACAATAACATTTTCATCAACAAGCTGAAGTATATCTTTATCCGGGGAATAAATTATAGTTTTTATATTCTCTTTTTTGTTTCTCTCAGCAATAGTGCCAACTATATCATCAGCCTCATAATTTTCAAGAACTATCCTTGATATACCTAAAGCATCAATAAGATTATAAAGTATAGGTATCTGACTTCTTAAATCATCAGGCATGCTCTCTCTATTCTCTTTATACTCTTTATATATTTCATTTCTGAAAGTTTTTCTTGAACTGTCCAAAGCTATAGCAACATATTCAGCAGGATATGTATTTATAAGCGAGAAATAAGTTCTCATAAAACCATTGATAGATGAAACATTCTGTCCCTTAGAATTTAAAAGAGGTCTTTTCAAAAAAATAAAATGGTATCTATAAAGTATACCAAATGCATCGATAATAAGAAATGTTTTTTTCATAATATTTCCATAATTATTTTTTATAGATTAATAGATATTAAATCATAACTTAATTATTATCGTAATTTGGCAGAAACATTTACAAAATATTCTCTGCTTGATATAGGATATCCTTTTATAGTTTCATATTTAACATCTAATATATTTTTTATTCCAAACCTTAAAGATATGTCCTTTTTAAATACAAAAGAACTTATTACATCAAAAGTGGTATAAGATTTATCTACTTCTGATTTTGTAGTATTATTATACTGATCTCCTATATATTGTACATTAAAAAGTATACTTGCTTCTAAATTACTATTCTTACTATATATGTACTCTAATGATGTATTAAATTGATGTCTTGGCAAACCAGGTAAGCTATTATTTTGAACACTTACATTATATAAATTCTGACCAACCAAATAAGAATAATTACCTTTTATTTTTATTGTAGAGTTAATTTCCTTTATAGGTATATTAAATATTATACTTGTTTTACTTCCCTGAGTTGTTAAATACTGATTATTATTTGTAAGTAAATCTTTTTTGGCACTTATAAAATATATAGCTTCAACAGTAATAATATCATGAGGCTTTAATGACAAACCAATATTTCCGCCTTGATAAAGATTTTGATTTTTTATACTATTAGTATAACTTCTTCCAAGCAATGCAATATCAGTTTGCATATTAAGAAAATACTTTCCTGTTACACTTATATGCTTTATTGGACTTATATTAAAATTAACATCTCCATTTACATAGGATCTAAAGTCAGCTGATGTACTTTTTTTACTGCTGAAACCTCTTTCTTCTCCGGAAGTATTTAAATTAAATTTTAACGAACTATTATTTTGATTCTTTAAATTGTATTCAAGCAAATTCATTTTACCAGATGATTTACTTTCATTAGTTTGTGTCTTTTTATATTTTATGGTTTTATCCGATTCCATTTTCACATCTTTCAATAAGTTAACATATAAAATTTCTTCAGATTTAGCAAATTTCTTACTCAAAATATTATATACTATTGTTCCGCTTAAAACATGATAATTAATATCTATAGAATCTATATTCTTTTTATCATATAAAAATAAATAAACTCTTTTTTCTTCATTATTTAATATTTCACCATTCAATATAAAAGTAGATTGAGAATAAACTGTTTTATTATTAATATCTATATTAGCATACTCTTTAATTAATTCTGCAATATTTTTAGCTTTAGATGATTTTATCTGATTTTTTCTTATAATAAATACTCTGTCTACAAGAAGTTGTTTTTCTTTATGAGCAGATTGAATTTCCTCTTGAGGATAAAGAGGGGAATATAAAAAAACACATAATAATATTAATAATATATTTCTCATATTTATATTACTATTTTCTTATTACAACCTCAATTATAGTTTAAATAATACATAAACTTAAACCAAACAAATATGATTTTGAAAAAATAATATTTAATCAATATTAGCGGAATTATATTCTATAATATAAAATCCTAATATATTAATTATATAAAAAAGAAAACAATTATATAATATTTTTCAAGATTTTTAATATTTTATAAAAGTCACTATTATAATTATATGTAAAAGGTTCTTGATTAGGGAATAGTAATACAAATCTTACTATATATACTATAATAAATATTATTAAAATAGAAATTGTTATGTAATTATTATTGTATATATAATCAGCTATTTTAAATTTATTTCTAAATATCACAATTGCAAAAATAATAGTTGGAAAAATAAATAAAGGATGATAATAAAAAGCTTTTTTAAAATTTAATTTTATTAATTCAATATGAGCTCTGGTCATACCGCAAGCAGGACAAGGAAAACCAGTAGTCTTTCTTATAAGACATAATTCTCCTATTGGTATGTCATATATTTTAATATGTGTATTACTGTCATAAATTATAAAAAGAGTAAGAAAAGATATTAATATGAGTTTTAATATTTTGATCATATTAAAAAATTGATAAATAATTTTGATACAATATTATTTCTCTTTATGTAATTAAAATTTTCACATAAAAAGAAATAATATTAATATTTTATTAAACATATTTTTCCATTTGATTGTATATAATATCAGCAAGACCAAAAGTTTTTGTTTTTGAGAATTCTTTAGCATATTCATCATAAAGCATATCTTCAAAAATTTGCTCTGCCATACCGCCGTCTATTAAACCGCTTTTATCAACAGTTTTTCTCATTTCTTTTAGCATCTGATTAATCATCAAAGCTTCAAAATCTTCAGAAACTTTTCTAAGACGATTTTTTTCAAATTCTTTGTCATATTTTGATGCGATACTATTGTTATTTTCTGTTGGTTCTTCTATAGAAAATTTAGCATTTGAATACTGTTTTTTAGTATTTTCTAATCTAGTTAAATTAGCACTTCCCATGCTTAAATTATATTTATCTGTTATATTCATAATTTATCCTAATAATAAATTTTTATATACTATTATTTTTATCGGAAAAAATAAAAAAGCCATTAGCAATAAAAAAGCCTAAATCATATTTCAGATTTAGGCTTTTATTTATAAAAATAATATTTTTATTACTGCCAAGTTACAATATATTCAGTATATATATAACCTTTACTTATAGACTTAGTCATTTTTACTTTAGAACCATTAGGATATTTAAATCTGAATATATTTTTTATTATTTCATCATAATAAGTTTCTATCATAGAATCATAGTTAGGGAAATAATGTAAATGATAAATTATACGTTTCTTTTCAGCCTTAACTGGTTCTATATGAATATTTTTAAACATCTTCTTATTGAAATTAATAAATATATCAGCTAAAGTATTTCTTTTTGAAATTTTAATAAGTAATTTTGTAAAGAAAGAAAATCTTTTAAAGTCATATCTAGCTTTCTCTCTTATACCCTCTCTTGAACCTTCATAGAATTCGTCCATTATAGAAGTCATAGGTATGAAACATGAAGATGATAAAGGATATTTTTTTCTAAATTTAGTTTTAGTAATATCTTTAAATATATATCTGCATTCATCTGGCATTTGTTCCAACAATTTTTGGAATTTCTCTTTACCAAAAGTTGCTACAACAAATTTATAAATACTTTGAACGAATGCTTGTCTTCCGTAAGCTCTGTCACCTTCATTGATAATTTTTATTTTCTCTTTAATAACCTCTTCAAAGTCTTTTATAACATAATTAGACATTTCATTTTCTAACATATCAACTGAATCGCTTGCTACATTAGAAAGCTGTTCTATTTCTTTTATAAGATCAAATACATGTCCTATTTGATTTCCCATATCCTGAGTTTTTGAAACTATATCATCTGTATTTTGTGATACAAGCTTCATAGCTTCATCATTTTTCTTAGAGAAATCAGAAAGGTTTACTAAATCATCTTTTGCTATAGAAATTCTTCCATGTAAATCTGTATATTGTTCTTTAATTACTTTAACAGCATCATACAAACTTTCTATAGAAACGCTAATCTCTTTTGTTGAATCATATTTCTCATCAGCAACTTTTTTTACTCTGTTCATAGTATTAACAAAGTTTTGCATTTTAGCAAGCATATCTTCTGTTGTGATTATTCTCTCTGTCATACTTGACATTATTAGATTCATTTCTTTTTCTATATCTCTTAATATTTTCCAAGCTTTTTCAGACTGCAAATTTGTAGTAGTAGCTAATTTTCTAATTTCTTCAGCAACTACTGCGAATCCTTTACCTTGCTCTCCAGCATGTGCAGCCTCAATAGCGGCATTCATCGCTAACATGTTAGTTTGCTGAGATATATCTATAGTTGAATTTACGAAGTCTGTAATACCTCTTATAGAAGATATCAATGATTTTGTAATGTTTTCTGTTTTTACTATTTTCTCTTTACTATCTTCTGCCAAAGAAACAACCTGTTCTGATTCTTCTTTAGCCTTTCCTACTGAAATTGATACTTCCTGCATATCCTTCTGCATACTCATAGTTAAAGAATTTATTTGATTCAAACTTACAGACTGATCATCAATCTTACTTTGAAGATTATTAGTCATATCATCAATGGAAACTAATTCAGCCAAACTTGAAGCTATAATTTTATATATTTCCAAATTACTGCTTTCTACATGCTTAAACTCTGTTTGCTGAGATGATATATTATCTATTATCATAGTAACATTTTCTGTCATAGCACCAGCAGCTTCGGTAATATTTGACATTCTGTCTTTCAAAGCATTGCTTTGTTCTTTCGATACCTTTAAAGTTTTTGATACACTTGAAAATACATGCTGAACCATATCAAAGAATATTCTTATCCAAGTACTTAAATCTCCTAATGAATCTCTTGAATGAATTTTACTTACATTTACAAATATATTATTGTCAAATACGCCGGATTCCAATTCTTGAGATATTTTATCTAAAGGTTTTAAAGATATAGGTATAGTTATATTCAATACAACTATAATAACAATTACTGCCACTATCAATATAAAGAATATAGTATTATTAGTTGTCTCTAAAACATTATAGAAGAAACTTGTAGGAACGGACATAAATATATTATAGAATCCATTATCAAATTGTCTAAAGAATAATGTATAATTCTGATCTCCAACCTGATAATTTTCTCTTACTCTTGTATTTGTATAGAATGTTGTATTATTTACTATTGTATCAATCCATTCTATTTCTTTTAAATTACTAAGTATAAAATTAGGATTATCATGATAAACTATTTTTCTATTTCTTGAATCAAAAATTACAGTATTAAAAGGACCTGTTTTTACTATATTAGTAAGCATTTCATAAGCTATATCTAAAGAAAGATCTGATAAAGATACTCCTATAAGATTATTATTTATACTAGAATAAATAGGAGAAGAAAAAGAAATAACTTTTTGAGGCTTATCAATATTCTTTAAATAAGGTGAAGAATAATAAATACTTCTAGGTCTTTTAGATTCTCTGTTCCAGTTATTTGGAAGTGCTAAAGAATAGAATTCATGTTCAACATAATTATCAGTAGAATTTTCAATTTTAGGATGCATATCTCCAGTATTGCCTACATCATATAGATATAATGAATAAAGTCCTCTCATATAAGGATTATTATCTATAACATCCGGCTCAAAATATATACCGTTTGCTATAACATGATGCAATGCTGTTTGAGATTTATGGAATCTGTAAATAATTTTTCTAAGGTTAGTAGCTACATCAGTAACAGTTCCGGTAGAATATAAATCATAAGACACAGTAGCTATATCTGCCAAAGAAACTGTACCAACACTTGTAGATGAAAAAATATTTTCAAATGTTGAGCCTACATCATAGAAATAGTTCTGCGAAATATTCATAGCAGAATTATATAAAGCTTCCTTATTAGTTTTTGTATTTATAAAAATCGTAGGCGATAATGCCAAAATTACAACAATAATAACAAGTAAAAGTACTTTATTTTTTAGACTCATAAAAAAAACCTTATATTATAAAAAAATTACTGCTTAACTTATCGGATATTTACAATTTATTATTGAGAGAGATATATACTATTTTTTAATAAACTTTCTAAATAATTTTCCTTTAAACATATTAACAAAAGAAAGAAAATCATTATTTTTTAATATTAAATTAATAATAGAATATGATAAAACTCCTAATAATATTACTATAAATACCTTAAATATAAAAAATATCCTAGAATCTCCTGTTCCTGATAATAAATAATACTTCACACCATAAACAGATCCTGCCATAAACAAACTGGATATCAAAGTTTTTACAACTTCAAGTTTCTTATTTACTATCGATTTCACAGTCATTCTCTTCATAAGCAATACATATAGTATACAAAAAGATACAATATTTGCAATAACACTTGATATAGATATTCCTATAATATCGAATTTAAATACATAAACACATAAATAATTACTAACAGCATTAATAATGAATGTAAAAAAGGCTATATAAACTGGTGTTTTCATATCCTTCATAGCATAAAATGACTGTACTAATATCCTGTAGCTTGCCACAAAGAATAAAGATATAGATAAATACCTTAAAGCACTTGATACTAAATATGTAGATTTTGAGGAAAATGCCCCATATTCAAATATCATTCTTACAATTTCCTTTCCAAGAACCACGAAACCAAAAGTTGCGGGAATAGTAACCAATGCAACAAGCCTTAATGAGTAACCTAAAGTTTCAACCGCCTCATCTTTTTTCTTATCCGCTATCAATTTACTTAAAGTAGGAAGCATAACAGTTGCCACACTAACAGCAAAAACACCTAAAACAAATTCATGTATTCTTGTAGCAAAAGTAACAGCAGAAACCCTACCCTCTCCAATGGCACCGGCAAAAGCAGTGGATACTAATAAATTTATTTGGTATATGCTAGCCCCAAAAATACCAGGAGCGAATAATTTTATCATTCTTACAACATAAGGATCTTTAAAATTAAAATTAGGCGTAAAAGTAAATCCTTGCTTATGTACAAAAGGCATCTGATATATAAATTGTACAAAACCTCCTAAAAGAACAGCAAATGCAAATACATAAGCCATATTATTAAAGAAATCAGGCAAAAAGAATTTAAAAAACAAAGCCATAGATATAATTACAGTATTCAAAAGTATAGGACTTGCTGCTGATATAGAATAATATCCTCTTATATTAAGTACTCCCTGCATAAGTGCTGCTAAAGATATAAATAGAAGATAAGGAAACATTATTCTTGATAAATCAGTAGCTAATTTTAATGCTTCTATATTATCCTTACCAGATTTATAAAGTATGTTAACCAATAAAGGAGAAACTATAATACCGATAGCAACAATTACTATAAGTATCAATCCTAATAATGTAAAAATTGCCCTAAAAAACTTTTTTGATTCTTCTATACCTTTTTCTTTTTCAAGCTCAGTAAAAACTGGTATAAAACTAGCTACCATATTACCTTCAGCGAATAAACGCCTTAAAAGATTAGGAAGTATAAATCCTATTGCGAAGGCATCTGCTATAAATGTAGTTCCAAGTAAAGCAGCCTGTATTTGATCCCTTACAAGTCCGAATATTCTGCTTACTGTAGTTACTAATGACATTTTTAATGATGATTTCGCTATTTTCTCTTTGCTTATTGTTTTATTTTCTGACATATTTCCTCTAATTTTAATTTTTTAAAATATTCCTATATAATGTTTAATAATAACAGAATATTAAATATATCATAAAAATATAAATTAAAAAATGATAAAAAACAATCAGGATATTTTACTTAACATAATATTTTTTTACAATTAATTTTATAAAATTCAAATAATATTGATAAACTATTTTTAATATAAATATTTTTAATTTTATATTATAAACTATAATAAAATATATTTTCATAAAAAAATAAATAATGATTATTTAATATTTTGTATATAATTTTTTATATCGTAATTGACTTTTTAATGATAATAATTTAAGATGCATACCAATAAAATCTTAAGGGTATTTTTATGAAAATTTTTGAAAAAATCAATAAAAACTATTTCATTTACAAATACCATTTCCCTCAAATTTTCTAATCAATAGATGGGTCATCTATTTTACAAACATCAATAATATAATAAATCATTAATTTATTACATACAGAAGAAATTTATATAAAATTATATAAATAATAATCATAATAAAAAAATAATAAAATATTTTTGGAGGATAATTTTATTATGAAAAGAATTTTACTTATTCTATCTTTATCTTTAATTTTATTTTTGCCATCATGTTCCGGCGGAAATGGTTCAGAAAAGAAAAAAATTGTTTATTGGTCTATGTGGAATGAAACAGAATCTCAAGGTCAGGCAGTGAAAGCAGCTATTGAAGATTATATGGCAAAACATCCTGATATAGAGGTAGAGATAAATTTTAATGGCCGAGAAATAAGAAAAACACTTCAGCCTGCTCTAGATAATGGTCAAACTATAGATTTCTGGGACGAAAATATAGAAAGAACAACCAAAAACTGGGGAAAATATGCATTAAAATTAGATGATTATATCACTAATGTTTATGATACTACAGGAGGCAAACCTTATGAAGATGTTATTATAAAATCATTACTAGATTTAGGAAGATCTTTTTCTTCAGATGGTTCATTATATGCTATTCCTTATCAGCCTTTTGTATTCTTATTTAATTATAACAAAAAAATATTTAGAGAGGCAGGAATAGAAAAAGTACCAGAAACTTGGCAGGAATTTAAAGATGCTTGTGCTAAAATAAAAGCATTAGGAATACCGCCTATTACTGATGATGATGCTGAAATTAATGCTTTATTAGGATACCATATGGCTAAATATAAAGGAACAGAATTCGTTCAAAAAGTAGTTACAGAAGGTTTATGGGATGATCCTACAGTATTAAAAGCAGCTAAAGATTGGCAGGAAATGGTAGAATTAGGATATATATCTCCTAAAGTTGCCGGAAATAAATTCCCTGCAGGAAGACATGAATTAGCAAGAGGAGAAGCTGCAATGTTCTTAAATGGTACTTGGGTTCCTAATTTTGTAATGGAAACTGCAGGCGAAGATTTTGAATGGGGACATTTCCCTTATCCTACAGTAGAAGGCGGCACTGACGGACTTTATGATATGCATTATGGAAGTCAGTCATTCCAAATAAATAAAGATACTAAATATCCAAAAGAAATTTTTGATCTTATAGTACATCTTACTACTGGAAAATGGGACGAAGAAATAGCAAAACGTTCTTATGCTCTTCCTGTTTCAAGCACAAGTACATATTGGACAAAACAGCTTGAAGATACTAAAGAAATATTCCCTAAATTAGGTAAATATTATCCTTTAGATGGAGGAATAGATGTTAATACAGAAAAAACTCCTATAATAAATGCTAATGTTATAAAATTAATGTCAGGTCAAATAACAGCAGAAGAATTTATTGCTGAAATGAAAAAATAAAATAAAAAATAATTAATTAAATAAATTAGATATGCTGTATATTTTTAGTATTTATAATGCTAATAAAATACAGCATGTCAATTATTTTAGAGTATAATATTATGTATAAAAAATATAGAAAAATAACAGCTGTAATATTTGTATTACCAGCAATAATTATATTTCTAATAGCCTTCTTATATCCTGTAATTAGAACTGGTATTATGAGTTTATTTTATGTTGAAACAATATCAGACAGTATAATGAACTGGAAATTTGTAGGAATAGATAATTTTATATTCTTATTTCAAAGTAAGTTATTTTTAAAATCATTAAAAAATGTTTTTATTATATGGCTTGTAGGCGGATTAATAGTTTTTTCTATATCTCTTTTTTTCGCATCTATACTTACAGCTCAAGATATGAAATTAAAATCATTTTTTAAAACAATAATTTATCTGCCTAATATAATATCTTCTGTTGCTTTGGCTACTATGTGGATTTATTATTTTTACCAGCCTGATTATGGTTTTTTAAAATCATTTTTTACTTTACTAGGTTTTCAAAATTTGGCTGATATAAAATGGGCTTCTCCTAATTATATATTCATTTCATTACTGATTGCATATTCTTTTTCTAATGTTGGATATTTTATGGTAATGTTTTGTGCTTCTATGGAATCTATACCAATAGCATTATATGATTCTGCCTCTATAGATGGGGCAAATTCTTTTGATAAATTTTTTAAAATTACATTGCCTTTAACATTAAATGCAATAAAAAGTGCAATAGTAATCTGGAGTATAGAAGCTTTCGGAATGTTTGTATGGTCTCAAATATTCTCGCCTTTAGATCCTGAACCTGGAACAATTACTCCTAAAATATATATGTATTTTCAATTATTCGGTTCCAATTTAATAGTTTCAGATAGAAATGCAGGATTGGGGGCTTCAATATGTATTATTTTATCTATTATAGCATTGATTTCTTTTTTACTTGTAAATTTATTTTTTAGGGATAATAATAAATAATTATGTTAAATCGTTTAGAAAAAAAAATAGTAATTAATAAGTTATTTTTAATAATTAAATACATGATAATGATCACTTGGTGTTTATTAATATTTATATGTATAGGCTGGATATTTTTAGCTTCATTATCTACAACAACAGATATATTTGACGGAAAAATTCTAGCTTCAGGAATAAATTTTAAAAATTATTATAAAGCTTTTGTTAATAACAGAGTTGGAATATATTTTATTAATTCTATTATTTATTCATCAACTTCTGTAATAGGATTGGTAATATTATGTTCGCCTGCTGCTTATGCAATAGCAAGAATAGATTTTAAATTAAATAATGTATTAAAGAAAATTTTTGTATTAGCAATGGGAGTTCCCGGCATAATGATAGTTATTCCGCTTTTTGGAATAGCTGCAACTTTAAAATTAATAAACAATAGATTCATATTAATATTAGTTTATATAGCTATGCATATACCTTTTACAATTTTCTTTCTTATATCATTTTTTAAAAATATATCGCATACATTTGAAGAAGCTGCCGCTATAGACGGATGCAGTCCTTTCAGAGCTTTTTGGAATATAATGTTTCCATTGGCATCACCAGGAATAGTAACTGTATCTATATTTAATTTTATTTCAATATGGAATGAATATTTTACAGCATTAATATTTGCAAATAAAACTAATTTAAGACCATTATCAATAGGGCTTTTTTCTATGATTCAATCTATGAAGTATACTAATGATTATTCAGGAATGTTTGCTACTGTTGTTATAGTTTTGATACCTACTATTATAATTTATATAATACTGTCTAAAAAAATTATATCGAATATTACTGCAGGCGGAATTAATGAATAATAATTATAAATTTTAAATAATATCAAAATTTATTATACTTTGAATAAATATATTTGGCTCACCCATTAAATATCTTATAACTAACAAAAAGTAAATTGTATCATTGATATAATGAAACAATAAATACTGCATTTTCTAAATTTAATAAAAAAAATAAATCTATTTAATAAAATTTATCCTAATTAAAACACAAAATACACTTTACACTTTTTGTAATTAATAATTTTACATTTTTTGTAAATTAATAATTGACATTTTATGTAAATATACTATACTATAAATATATCAAAAACATAATCATAAAAAATAAAGCGAATAAATTAAAATGGAAAACAAACTATTAAGAGATAAAATAAGAGATCTTGATTTAAGAATATCCGATTTGGCAGAATATTTAAAAATATCAAGACCGACTTTATATAAATATATAGATATGTACGAAGAAGGAAACAGAGGCACAATAGACACAAAAATATTAAATCTCTTTGACTATATGCAAAATAGTAAAAATATAGGGAACAGTAATGTTATTTATTATATAATGAATAATATTATTGAAAACAGCAATACAAATAATAGCGAGGAAGACAAAAGAATGAAAATAAAATCATTATTAAAAACAGAAAATAAAACAAAAGAAGATTTTATATATATGCTTACAGAGGATAATTTTTTTGATCCTATATTGGACTATTTAATGAAATGCAAAAAACTTTCTGCTGATTCGGACAAAAAATTATCTGATGAAGATTATGAGTTTATATCGCCTCTTATGAGTTTATATAAATCTCAAGGCTTTAAAATGAGATTATCAAATAAAGATAAAAGTAGATAACATTTTTTATCAATAATTGGCTTTATTACAAATAGTTATTTATTATGATAATATAAAATTTATAAAAAAATGGAAATAAATAATATTTTTTAGTCAAAATGCAGTCTTTTTGCTTCTTTGTGCCAACAAAAGAAGTGGGGGCGTTGGAGGCTAGCCCCCAAAATAATAAATACATAAAATCAAAGGAGAAAACTTATGAAAAGATACTTAACAATTAAAAACTTCAGAAACATCAACCCTATAATAGTAAACAAAGATAAAGAAAATAATTCAGCATACAGAGAAGATGAAGAGAAATACGGCAGATTATATCTTAACGGATATGTAGAACAAGGTGCATTAATAAGCATTATAGGAGCAAACGGCACTGGTAAAAGCAATATACTTTCAGCAGTAGAAAAAGCGTTCAAAGGCGGTATAGATGATAAAAGGGATAATCCCAAAATAGACGGCTTTAAAGACTGCAAACCAGAATTAGAAATATTCCTTGAATCAAACAGCAGAAATGTATACAAAGGAAAATTTCAAAATGGTCAAATTATATTTGATATTTGTGAAAAATTTGATTATTATTTTTTTAATGGTGCAGAACATTCAAAAATGATAGCAGAGTTAATATTTGAAGAAAATAAAACATTAGATGATATATATAATAACATAATATACAGAGAATATAGCTCTGAGGATAAAATATCAATTATGTTCAAAATATTCAGAGCATTAAAAAATAAATTTAACAATTATGTGGGATGTTTTATAACAATACTTATATTTAGCTGTTTATCAGATATAAAATATTATAAAATCTCAAATGAAAAATATGAATTTGATATTGACAAAGCTGCAGATGATATAAGAAATTATAGAGTGTGGTGTAGTATGGCATATTATCAAATTATAAAAAAAATAATGCAAATTGATAAAGTATTAGATTATGCATACTGCAATATTTATGTTCATAATAAATTAAATATCAAAAATGAAGAGCTTACTATAAATAAAGATGATATAAAAAACTCTTCTTTTTTATACTCATTATTTAAATCAACTAATGATATAAAAACTTATGAGTATCTGATAAACAATTATGACTATATAGTATCTGATGTGTCTTTCTCAAAACAAAAAGAAAATGAGATAAACAAACTCTTTGAAGATACTATATCAAAAAAATTCAATGAACTCTACAAATCCAATAATAATTATGTTTTCAAAATAATTTTGGAAACTAGCTGTATAAGAGTTTATTTTGAAACAAAAAACGGGCTTACAAATTTAGAAAATGAATCCGATGGCTTTAATTGGTTTTTCAGCTTGTTCTTTAATACAATAAATCCTAATGAATTAAAAAAAGGAGATATAATAATAATTGATGAGCCTGAGCAGCATTTATCAGTACCTTTAATAAAAGAGCTTAGAAAATTTTTAAAACAGTTTGCAAAAGATAATGGTATTACTATAATAACATCTATACAAAATCCTTATTTTGCTGATATTAATCATTTAGATGAATTAAAAATAGTGGAACCAAAACAAGATGGCATAGGCGTAAAAATAGAAAATGACTTCTCCGCTACTTATGGAAAAGTGGATTCATTAGAAAAAATTATCAATGCATTCGGTGTAAAACATATAGATATTACAAGAGACACTAGAATAATATATGTTGAAGGCATTACAGATTATAATTATCTTACAGCTTTCAAATTATTAATGGAGCATATAGAAAACAAAGAAATAAATACCGCTTTTATGCCTATTAATGGAGTTGGAAAACCTAATGATGAAAGACAAAAAAAAGATATAATAGATTCTTTATGTCAATTATCAAAAAATCCTACTCTATTAATTGACAGCGATATTTCAGCAGATCAATTTGCAGAGTTGGCAGAAGAAACAAGTTTGAGAATAACTCAGCTTAAAGATATTAACCCTAATTTTATTACAATAGAAGATTTATTTGATAATATGGATAAGCAATTTTTTAGAATAGATAAAAAACATAAAGATGCACTTGCATCTAGTTTATTCAAAAATAATATAATAGAGTATTATGAAAAAAAGCTAATATCTCAGGCTACTATAGATAATTTCTTTAAGGTTATCAGAGAAATAGATTAATAAAAAATATTTCTAAAAATAAAAGGGACTGTTATTTACAGCCCCTTTTATTTATATATAAAAAAATTTTAATTAAATATTATACGCTCTGTGTCATCAATAGAAGTTTCAGGAATATTTTTATATTCTTTTAAAGTTTTAATTATTAAATCTCTCATATCAAGTCCTGTATGTATAATGTTTTCTCCATATTGAAACAAAGGCTTTCCGTTTGAATCTATATACTTTTCGCCTCCGTTAAATATATAGTCAGCAACAGCAACTACATATTTTTCATTGTCATTTATAGGTTTGCCTTTTATGTATGATTCTAAAAGTTTTCCGTTACTGTCAAAATTGATAATACAGTCTTTTGATATCTGTAAAAACGCTCCCTCCCCTTTTCTTGAAGCTGATAACTCTAATATATTTTTTAAATCTTTTCCGCTTAAAGTTGTAAGTATTATTAAATTATCAAATGGGAAAAACTCATAAATATTTCCTAATGTAACTTTTCCGCCCGGAAGCTGTCCTCTTAAAGAACCAGAATTTATTAATGCTATATCGATGCTGTTTTGAGATGATGCTACTATATCAGAAACGAAATTTCCCAAAGCAGTAGACTTATTTCTCACATTCTCATCTGTTAAAGCATAAGGTAAAGAAGCTATTTCTATATTAAACTCTTTATCAACTTGGCTTTGCATTTCATCTATTTTTGCCAATATAGTTTTGTCTTCTTCTATAGTTTCATCTAATCTTATAAGTTTATAATCAGGATAAGCATATTTTCCATTTTTAAATATTATATCTATAGTACCTATATACTCTCCGTATTGTCCAGCCTGAACTATGGACGTCTTTCCTATAATAACCGGTTTTTCTAATACTGTATGAGTATGACCTCCTACTATAATATTAAATGTATTTGGAATCTCCTGTGCTATTTTTTTATCAATATCGAATCCTGCATGGCTTAATAATATAGTAACATCATTAGTGGTATTTAAAGGAATTTCTTTTAAAAGATTTTTTAATGATGATACCTCTTCTTCTATATCAATATAATCAAGCCCCTGAGTAATATTCATCTTCTCGCTTTGTAAAACTCCTATTATTGCAGTATTTACTCCATTAATATTTGTTACTATATATGGAAGAACATAATTTTCACCTGTATCAATTACTTTTACATTGCATGCTATTGTTGGGAAATTTCTATTGCTTATAATATTGTTCAGCTGATCTATTCCAAAATCAAATTCATGATTTCCAAGTGCTGATACCTGAACACCAATATCATTCATAAGTTCAACTTCGTCCATTCCCTGATAAACTATAGAAAATACACTTCCTGTAATAGTATCGCCTGCATGCATAACTATAACATTTTTATTATCATTTTTTATATTATCAATAAAAGTTTTTCTTCTTGCCGCACCGCCGTATCTATTAGTAATATCATCTTCTTTTGATATTTTTATAAACTCTCTGTTTTTTGAATGAGTATCATTCATATGTACTATTGTGAGAACTTTTGTTCCATTATTAGTATTATTGGAGCATGAAACACATAAAATGATAAAAAAAATAATAAAGATCAAGCCTATTTTTTTCATTTTTATATCCTAATTATAGTTTTAAATTAATAATATAGTCATTAATTTTTAAAGTCAATAATATTTAGATGTAATAAGTTTGACTAAAATATAAATAAGTTTATCATATAAAAAATATTAAAGAATTATTATATGGGATTTTTATGGGAAATGAAGCAATATTAAATGATACAAATAGCAAGGCGAATGATTTAGCAAATAAACCTGTTGGAAGATTATTATTTCAATTAGCACTTCCTGCAATAGCGGCACAAATAATAAATGTTTTGTACAATGTTGTAGACAGAATGTATATAGGACATATTCAAGATATTGGGGCTATGGCTTTAACTGGTGTCGGAGTAACAATGCCGGTTATAATGGCAGTATCAGCATTTGCATATCTTATAAGTATGGGCGGTTCTCCGCGTGCTTCAATTATGATGGGAAAGCAGGATTATGATAAGGCAGAAGAAATACTCGGCAACTGTGCTATGACATTAATCATTATATCAATCACTTTGACTATAATATTACTATTATTTTCAAGACCTTTGCTTATGATTTTTGGTGCTAGTGAAAAGACTATAATCTATGCCTTGAGATATTTAAGAATATATTCTATAGGAACAATATTTGTTCAATTAGCTTTAGGACTTAATACTTTTATAACTGCACAAGGAAAAGCAAAAACGAGCATGTTCACTGTATTAATAGGTGCTATTACAAATATAATACTAGACCCTATATTTATATTCGTATTTCATATGGACGTAAGAGGTGCTGCTCTTGCCACAATTATATCACAGGCTATATCATGTATATGGATACTTTCATTCATGACCTCTAAAAGAACTATTTTGAAATTAAAATTCAAAAATTTGAGAATATCCCCTAGTGTCATACTTCCATGTTTGGCTTTAGGCTTCTCCCCTTTCATAATGCAATTTACTGAAAGCGTTTTATTCGTATCTTTTAATACCTCACTATTAAAATACGGCGGTGATTTAGCAGTAGGTGCCATGACAATATTAAGCAGTATAATGCAATTTTCTTTCCTTCCTATAATGGGACTTACTCAAGGTGCTCAGCCTATAATTAGTTATAATTATGGGGCTAATAATTTTGACAGAGTAAAAAATACATTCAAAATATTATTAATAAGCTGCGTTTCTTTTTCTACTTTAATGTGGGTAATATCCGAATTTTTCCCATATCTTTTTGTAAGGATATTTACAAGCGATGAAGAATTAATAAATTACAGTATATGGGCTTTAAGAATATATATGGCTAGTTCCTTAATATTCGGGGCTCAAACTGCATGTCAGCAAACATTTGTAGCTTTGGGAAATGCCAAAATATCAGCTTTTTTAGCCATATTAAGGAAGGTAATACTATTAATACCTCTTATATTTATATTGCCAATATTTCTTGAAGATAAAGTTTTTGCTGTACTGTTGGCAGAACCTATAGCAGATTTTCTCGCTGTATGTACAACTGTAACAATGTTTACTATATCATTCAAAAAGTTAATTAAATCTTCAAATATTAACATAAGATAGAAATATATGTAAAATTACCATTTATAGTAAAAAAATTACTATTTACAATTATGAAAAATAGTTATTATATTGACTTTTTTAATTTTTAATGCTAGCATAATTTACAGTAATTGTAGAAATAGTGTGATAGAGCGGTAATAGATAAATTAGGAGCCAACCTTAAGTAACATAACTGAAAATTACATAAAGTATTTTTATTCGAAAAATAATTTTTAAGACTATATAAAAACATCTTGATAAATTAAAATATAAAAACAATTTAATAATTATGATTTTATGGAGTCATTATTATGTTTAAAAAAGTAGGGTTACAATTTAAAATTAGTTTATTAATACTTAGTATATTTTTTGCTATGATTATAGTGTCCAGTATAGTAAATATAATCTTAGTAAATAATGTAAACAGAAAAAAATCTTTAGACTATCTAAAAAAATCAGTTGAAGCAGAATCTTACAGAGGACAAAATATATTAAAAATTGAATATGTTTATTTATCAGAATTAGCATCTACATTAGAAGATTTATACAGTATAGGTATAAGAGATAGAAATACATATTCAAGCGTAATAAGCAATTATGTACAAAATGAAGATTCAAATATAGTTGCTATGGGTTGTATTTTTAATAAAGACTTATTAGATAGCGATGCAAATTACGTCAATAATGAATTTTATGCTGATATAGCAGGACAATTTGGGGTATATTTTGCCAAAAATAATGGAAATGCTTTTCAGCAAAAATTTGCAGCATCAGATTTAAATGCTGAGTATTTTACTGTATCTAAAAACACATCAAAACCGCATATAACACCTATTTATTTATACAATATAGGAAACACAAAAACAGAAATATATACTTGGAGTATTCCTATATTTGATAGTAACGGCAAAAATATAGGTGTAGTTGTTGCCAATGTATCTCCTGAAAGTTTGGCAGCCTCTATAGCAAAAATAAAACCTTATCCTGAAAGTCAAGTTATTTTATTCGATACTGCTGGAAATTTGGTATATAATGCCGGAAAATCAGATGGTATAGGAGAGAATGCTTATAATGTATATGATTGGTATAAAAATTTCCAAATAATAGAAAATGTAAGAGCAGGAAAATCATTAAATTTTGAACATTTTACAACAGTATTTGATGAAGTTGGAACTTATGTAATATCACCTGTAACTATGTTTGAAGGATATAATTGGGGAATAGAAATTCTTACTCCAAGCAGAGTTATACAGGCAGAAACAACAAATATAAGAAATATAATGATAGGAATATTAATATTTATATTGATAGTTTCTGTAATTATCACACCTATAATAAAAGGAAGAAAGTATCTAATATAATAATACTTTTAGCCAAAGATATTATGGCTATGTCTACTGGAGATTTAACAATAGAAATACCTCAAGGCTTTGAAAAGAAAAATGATGAATGGGGTGATATAGCTAGAGGATGGAAAAAAGCTATGGATAACTTTAATAGTGTAATAAATACAGTAAGACATTCAGCAGAACAAGTTACAACTGCAGCAAATGAAGTTTTGATAGGTAATAATGACTTGTCAGAAAGAACAGAATCTCAAGCATCTAGTTTGGAAGAAACTGCAGCTTCTATGAACGAAATGGCTAGTGCTATTAAAGAATCAGCCGAAGGTGTTGCTCAAAGTACTTCTATAGTAATAGATGCAAAAGAATATATCAATAAAGCAGGCGTCATAATAGAAGACAGTGTTCATAAAATGGATAATGTTTATGAAGCCAGTGCTAAAATAATGGACATCACTAAACTTATAGAAAATATTGCTTTCCAAACTAATATACTTGCTCTTAATGCTTCAGTAGAGGCAGCAAGAGCTGGTGATCAGGGACGCGGTTTCGCAGTAGTTGCCAGTGAAATTAGAAATTTAGCACAAAATACACAAGAATCAGTAAAAAATATTACTTCTTTAATAACAGATAGTAATGATAAAATAAAATTAGCAGCAAGCAGTGTACAGGAATCAAAAACTATATTTAATGAAATATTAGAAAAAATGGATAATGCTGCTTCAATAATGGATAAAATCAATACTGCTGCTCAAGAACAAGAAAAAGGTATTGATCAAGTTAATATAGCTATTAATAATATGGATGCATCTGTACAGAAAAACGCTGCTTTGGTATCAGAAGCTACTTCAGCATCAGAATCTTTATTAAGTGAGGCTAATGATTTATTAAAAGCCATATCATATTTCAATCTAAAAAACAATTAATATAAAAATATCTTTACTAAAAGGCAAATAATATAAAAAAAATTAACAAAACTATTATTTAATAATAAATTTTTTTTTAATTATTGAAATTGCAAACAAAAAATGTATAATATTGTGAAAAAATAAAAAGCAATTATATTAGGGTTAATTATGATTAAAAAATTTAGACTTCAAATAAAAATTAGTTTAGCAATATTAATACCTTTATTAATAATGCTTATTATTTCAAATGCAGTAAATATTGTATATGTAAAATCAGCCAGTAAGAATTTATCATATAGAATATTAGAAGAAAACTCAAAAGGAGAAGCGGCCAAATTATTATCGTACATGAAAGAAGATTTATATTCTCTTATAGGGCTGGAAAGAGTTGTAAGAGGATTTTATAATGACGGTACTTTAAGCAGACCATTTTATGAGAGGCTTTTATATAGTTTTTTTGATGAACTGCCTCAAAAAGTTAATGGTTTACTTATAGCATTTGAGCCTAATATAATTGGCAATGATTCAGATTATACAAATTCAGAAAAATACGGTCCTGCAAATGGACGTTTCACTTATTACTTATCAAAAAATAATAACTCTAAAATTCAAGCTTCATATTTTGATACTAGAATTTTCCAAAATGAAGCATATACAAAAACTTTAAGTACTGGAGAAATATATATATCTGATATATATAAATCCCCTGTTAATGATAAAGATTTGCTTTACACTTGGGCGGTACCAATAAAAAAAGAAAATCGAGTTATAGGTGTGATATGTTTAGAAGTATTTATAAATTCCATTAACGATTTATTATCAACAATAAAACCATTTGAAGGAACAACTATTACATTTTTTGATAATGCAGGAACCATAATATATGATAGTGATAAGAGTGAATATATATCTAAAACACTTGATGAAATATATCCGTACTACAATGAACATGATGTATTTAATAAAATAAAAAGCGGAGAAAATCTGCTGTTTGAAAATTTCAGCGGAACATTGAAAAAATACTACACATATTCATTTACTCCTATAGAAATGTCAAAAGGAAATTATTGGGGACTAAAAATAACTGCTCCTAATGATATTATATTAAAAGATTCAAATATTATAAGAAATATAATGTTTATGATATCAGCATTAATAGTAATAATAAGTTCTATAATAGTTCCTCTAATAATAAAAAGAAAAGTAACAAAATTAATAGGATATACTGCAAGAGATATTACTAAAATATCAAACGGAGATATATCTTTCAGTATTTCAAATAGCTTTTTAAAATTGAATGATGAATGGGGAGATATAGCAAGAGGATTACAAAATACTTTAAAAAACTTAGGAAATGTTGTTTCTACAGTAAAAAATTCAGCAGAACAAGTTTCAAATGCAGCAAATGAAGTTTTGATAGGTAATAATGATTTATCTCAAAGAACAGAAACTCAAGCCTCTGGACTGGAAGAAACTGCAGCTTCTATGAATGAAATGGCTAGTGCTATAAAAGAATCAGCTGAAGGTGTTGCTCAAAGTACTTCTATGATAATGAATGTAAAAGAATGTGTAAATAAAGCAGGCGGCATAATAGAAGACAGCGTTAATAAAATGGATGCTGTTCATGAATCCAGTACTAAAATAATGGACATCACTAAACTTATAGAAAATATTGCTTTCCAAACTAATATACTTGCTCTTAATGCTTCAGTAGAGGCTGCAAGGGCTGGTGATCAGGGACGCGGTTTCGCAGTAGTTGCTAGTGAAATTAGAAATTTAGCACAAAATACACAAGAATCAGTAAAAAGCATTACTTCCTTAATAACAGACAGTAATGATAAAATAAAATTAGCAGCTAGCAGCGTACAGGAATCACAAACTATATTTAATGAAATATTAGAAAAAATGGATAGTGTTTCTAATATAATGGACAAGATTAATACTGCATCGCAAGAACAGGAAAAAGGTATTGATCAAGTTAATATAGCCATTGATAATATGGATGCATCTGTACAGAAAAATGCTGCTTTGGTATCAGAAGCTACTTCTGCATCAGAATCTTTATTAAGCGAAGCAAGAGATTTATTAAAAGCTATAGAATATTTTAAATTAAAAAATTAATTATATAGAGAAGGTTTATTATGTTTAAAAGAGTTAGTCTTCAAGTAAAAATTAGTTTAGTTATATTAATACCATTATTAATAATGATGATTATATCAAATGTAATCAACATTATTTATGTTCAAAGTATAAGCAGTAAGTTATCATACAAAATTTTAGAAGAAGCTGCAAAAGGTGAAAGAAATAAGTTAAGTGCAGTTATAAAAGAAGATCTTTATCAAATAACTGGATTAAAATATACAGTAGAAAATATGTATAGTTCTGGAGTTAGAGATAGAAAAGCTTATGAGGATGCTGTAAAAACTTTCTTTAATGTTCTTCCTACAACTGTAGTTGGTGTTATGTTAACATTTGAACCAAATATTGTAGGTAATGATGCAGATTATATTAATATTTATCCTTTAACAGAAGGTCAGCAAACATATTATATATCGAGGTCTTCAGCTAACAATATTACAGAAAGAGCACTTCCTCGTCAGGATATAGAAGCTGATTATTATACAGAACCTATTAGAAAAGCAAAAGAGTATTTGTCAGGCATATATGAATTTGATATAGGAAATAATGATAAAATACAAATGTATACTTGGGCAGTACCTATAATGTATCAGAACAAACCTATAGGTGTAATAACAGGAGATATAAAAATAACAACATTGAATGAAACTATGAAAGCAATAAAACCTTTTGAAAATTCCGAAGGTTTATTATATGATCATTTTGGTAATTTATTATATGATGCTGAAGAAACAGTTAATTTAGGAAAAAATATTTATGATATATATCCTATATATAAAAGTCACCAAGTATCTGAAAATATTTTTGCAAACAAAACAGTATATTTTTCAGATTATACAAGTTATTATAAAGGATATGCCACTTATTATTTTATTCCTTTAGAAGTTGTTGACGGACAGTATTGGATACTTGAAATAATGGCTGCTAGTAAAGAAATATTTAAAGACAGCGATATGATGAGAAACACAATGATTTTAATATCTTTTCTAATAATTATAATCTCTGCTATATTAATACCAATAATAATTAAAAATAAAGTAATAAGTATTATTTCCGGTTTATCTCAAGATATGTTAAAAATATCAAACGGAGATATATCATTTGCTGTATCAGAAAAATTCTTAAATATGAATGATGAATGGGGTGATATAGCCAAAAGCTGCAATAAAATACTTAGTAATTTAAATAAAGTAGTTTTAACAGTCAAAAATTCTGCTCAGCAAGTTTCTGCTGCTGCCAATCAGGTTTTAGCCGGTAATAATGATTTGGCAAACAGAACAGAATCTCAGGCATCTAGTTTAGAAGAAACGGCAGCTTCTATGAATGAAATGGCTGGTACTATAAAAGAATCAACTGAAAGTGTATCAGAAAGTACATCTATAGTATTAGATGCTAAAGAGTTCTTAGATAAAGCGGGTTCTATAGTAGAAGAAAGTGTTAGAAAAATGGACGATGTTCATGAAGCTAGTGCTAAAATAATGGATATCACTAAACTTATAGAAAATATTGCTTTCCAAACTAATATACTTGCACTTAATGCTTCAGTTGAGGCTGCAAGAGCTGGCGATCAGGGACGCGGTTTTGCAGTAGTAGCAAGTGAGGTAAGAAACCTAGCACAAAATACTCAAGAATCAGTAAAAAATATTAGTGCTTTAATAGCAGACAGTAATGAAAAAACTAATTTAGCTTCTGAAAGTGTAAGAAATTCTAAAGATATATTTTCCGATATTGCACAAAAAATGGATAATGCTTCCATTATTATGGATAAAATTAATATAGCTTCACAGGAACAGCAAAAAGGTATAGAACAGGTAAACATTGCTATAAATGAAATGGATTCATCTGTTCAAAAAAATGCTGCTTTAGTAGAACAGGCTACTGCTGCTTCTCAATCTCTATTAAATGAAGCTAATGAATTAATTGATGCTATAGAATATTTCAAATTAAGAGACTAATGACAAAGGAGTTATATGAGTAATAAGGTTAGTTTAAATATAAAAATCAGCATTTTTATTATTATACCAATAATAATTATAATATTGATATTTGGTGTTATAAATACAATTTATGCACGTAATATAACAAAACAAATGGCATTATTTGCGATATCTCAAATGTCTGCCAAAGAAGTATATGAAATAGAAGGTATAATAAATGTTGAATTAAATTACCTAAATAATATAAAATATTCTGTAGAAAATTTATATAATTATAATGTTAGAAAAAGAGAAGTATATGAAGATTTAATGAATAGGTTTGCTCATGAAATGAGTACCAATGCCGTTTCTGTGTCTTTAATATTCTTTACTAATGCTATTGATAATGATAGTATGTATATTAATAATCCTCTTTATAAAAACATTGATGGAAGATTGGCTATATCTTTAGTTAAAGATATGGAAAAAGATAATATATCAAGAATTAATCTTGAAGAATCAGATTTAGAATATTCATATTTAGAGACTACTATAAAAACTAAAAAACCTTATATCACAACTTTGAAATATTACCCTGTACAAGGCAAATATAAACCTATGTACACATATTCAATACCTATATTTTCTAAAGATAACGAAATGATTGCTGTATCTTCTTTGAATTTATCTTTGGACAATGTTATATTTTATGATGATACAAATGGATACTCTGTTTCTTTATTTAATAATAAAGGAGATATTATTTATTGTGCTACAGATAGATATAGTGTAGGTGAAAATATTACTAATTTATCAGATGTATACGGAAGCAGTGATTTATTTGAAACTATATACTCCAATAATACTATATTAAAAGAATCATATAACAAAAAAAACTTAAGTAAATATATTCACCTTTTTATGCCATTGCATATGTTTGATGATGTATATTGGGGAATAGAATTAGCTGTATCCGCTAAAGCAGAATTTTTAACTAACTACAAAATTATCATCATGATGTGGATTATAATATTAGCTATAATTGTATTAATAATAATAATAGTACCTGCCATAATTAATAAGCATGTTGTATCGGCTATGAATGAATTGAATAAGGATATTTCCAAAATAAAAGAAGGAGATATATCTTGGAGTGTATCTGAAAATTATTTAAAATTAAATGATGAAATTGGCGATATAAGCAGAGGTATTAATGATATTGTAAAATATTTGAATGATTTATTTAGTAATGTAAAAAGAAAATTAAATAAAGTTTCAAACACCTCTAATAATATGTCAGAAATTTTAGAGCAAATAAATGATGATAACCAAGATAAAACAATAAAAAAATCTACAGATAAAGATTATAAAATAGTTAATCAGGCAACTGAAACATCAAAATCTCTTTTAGAAGAATCAAATGAGCTAAAAAAGATAATAGAATATTTCAAATTAAAAAAATAATATATAATATTGATATATAGGTATTAAAGCATGGATAATAAGCTAAGTTTAAATATAAAAATTAGTATGTTTATTATTATACCAATAATAACTATAATATTAGTATTTGGTATTATAAATATAATTTATACTTATAATACAACTAAAAAAATGTCTTTATTTACTATATCTCAAATATCAAAAAATGAATCATTAAAAATGAAAAACTTAATAGATTCAGAATTAAATTATATTAATAATTTAAAATATTCTGTAGAGCAGCTATACAATTATAATATTAGAAAAAGAGAAATATATGAAGATTTTATGTATAATTTTTCTAAAAAGATGAGTACTAATTCATTTGCTATATCTATACTATTTATGCCTAAAGCAATAGATAATGATGATTTATATAAAGATGATTCTATGTATAAAAGAATTAATGGACGTCTTGGAATATATATAAGCAAAGACTCAAATAATAATATATTAATGACAAATCTAAAAAGGGCAGATTTACAAGCTGATTATTTTAATGTACCTGTAAAAACTGGAAAGCCTTATATTACTTCTTTATATTCTTATCCTATACAAGGTAAATATGTAGCAATGTACACATATTCTATTCCTATAATGTCGAGCAACAATCAAATTATAGGAGTTGCTAGTTTAGATGTAGCTTTGGATTCAATGAATTTTATACAAACAAATCTCACTACTACCCTATTTGATGATAAAGGAACAATTATTTTCTGTAATACAGATAAAGATTGTACAGGAGAAAACTTTGCAAATTTACATCAGCCTCATAGCAGTGAAAATATATTACAAAAAGTACAATCTAATGAAAGTGTAATATTTGAAGCATATAATAAAAAAAATTCATATAAATATTTCTATTCAATAGAACCAATAAAAATGTTTGGTGATATTTATTGGGGTATTGAAATAGCTATGCCTGCTAGAATTATATTAAAAAATAATTATAAAATGATGATTATGATTGGTGTTATAATTTCTATTATAATTATATTAATAGTAATAATAGTACCTGCCACAATTAATAAATACGTTGTATCAGCCGTGAATGAATTAAACGACAATCTTACAAAAATTACGGTTGGTGATATATCTTGGAGTGTCTCTGAAAATTATTTAAAATTAAACGATGAAATAGGAGATATGAGCAGAGGTATCAATAACATTGTAAAATATTTGAATGATTTATTTAATACCGTAAAAAGGAAAATAAATAAAGTTTCAACTAAATCTAATGATATGTCAGAAATTGTAGGTCAAATAAATGATTATAATCAAAATAAGAGTATAGAAAAAACTGAAAATAAAGATTATAAAATAGTTAATCAGGCAACTGAAGCATCAAAATCTCTTTTAGAAGAATCAAATGAACTGAAAAAAATAATAGAATATTTTAAACTTAGAGAATAAAATACTAAAAAATATTAATTGACATTAAAGCGTATAAAATATATACTCAAGTAAAAGGAAAATAATATAAACAATATAAATAGGTAAAAATAAAATGTCAAATAAATTTTATATATTATTATTTATTTTTGTATGTTTGTTAAACATATCTTGTTCTGAAATTGAAGAAACTATGCCTCATAAATATACAAATCAATATTTTGCTTTACAAATAAATATAGGCTCAGAACCTTATACAATAGATCCTAGTGTAAATGTAACTTCAGATACATTAATATACTTCAAACATATATTTGAAGGTTTGGTTACTAAAGACAAAGATGGTAAAATAATACCAGCTGTTGCAAAAAGCTGGAGTATTAGCAGTGATGGTCTTGTATATACTTTTAACCTTAGAGATAATGCTTATTGGAGTGATGGAAAAGGAATTACAGCAAATGACTTTGTATATTCATTTAGAAGATTATTTGATCCTCAAACAAGAAGTAAATATGCTTATCAATATAATGTTATAAAAAATACAAAAGCTATTTTTAATGGAGAATTAGAACCCAAATTTCTAGGTGTTGAAGCCATTGATGACTATACATTGGAAATTATATTAGAAATGCCAATAACTTACTTCTTAGAAATTTTAGCATATCCTACATTCTCTCCTTTAAGAGAAGATATGATATCAAAATTTGGAGAAAGCTGGACAGATAATCCTTTAACATTTATAGGAAATGGACCTTTCAAAGTTGTTGAAAGAAAATTTAATGAATATATCATAATGGAAAAAAATGAATTCTATTGGAATAGTTCAGAAGTTATACCTAGCAGATTAGAATTTATATTAAAAAATAATAATGAATACTCTCTTGATTCTGTAAAAAAAGGTATTCTTCATTTCTCAAGAAATTTCCCAAGAGATCAAATTTCATCATTAGAAAAAGACGGATATATACATAATGTTCCTAGAATATCGTCTTATTTCTATTTTGTAAATGTAACAAATAGTGTTTTATCAGATGTTAATGTTAGAAAAGCTTTATCTCTTGCAATTGACAGAAACTATATAGTAGAAAATATAACTAAAAGCGGAGAAAAACCTGCAGCTGCATTAGTTCCTTATGGAGTACCTGGTTTCTTTGGTGGTTTTAGAGAAAACGGCGGAGATTATATAGATATAACTAAAGATAATTATGAAAAGAATGTTAAAGAAGCTAAAAAGCTTATGATGTTATCAGGTTATCCAAACGGAAACAATTTCCCTACTTTGACTTTTACAACTACTCATGGAGTACATAAATATATATTTGAAGCTATACAAAAAATGTGGAGAGAAAATCTTGGCATAAATGTTGTAATGGAAGAATTAGAATGGTCAGATTTAGTAAAGAAAAGATTTGCAAAAAGAATAGATATAGCGAGCGGCGGTTGGAATGGAGACTTTAATGACCCTATAAATTTTCTATCTATATTTTTAAGTTCTTCTCCTAATAATAATAGTGTATACAGCAATGTAAGGTATGATGATTTTATTAAAACAGCTACTTTAATTACTGATTCATCTCACAGAATGATAACTATGCATAAAGCTGAAGAATTATTAATACAAGATATGGCCATAATACCTATTTATTTTTATAATGAACCTTTATTAGTATGCCCTAAATTAAAAGGTGTAATATACGATTCTATGGGTCAGCATGATTTTTCTAGAGCTTATCTAGTAGAATAAAAACTATTATAAAAAATAATATAAAATTGACTTTAATCCATATAAAGTATATACTATTAAAAATAATACTTTACAAAGTTATTTCTTTAATTAACGTTAGGAGGAAAGATGACAAAAATAAATAAAATAGTTATATCCTTTTTAATATTTTTATTTGTTATATCATGTTCAAACAGTAATAAAAAAGAAGAAGGAGTATCAATATTTATTAACACTGGCCCAGAACCAAATACTATAGATCCTAGTATAAATGTAACATCAGATGCGGTATTTTATTTAACTCATACATTTGAAGGATTAGTAGAGAAAGATGACAATGGTAAATTAATACCAGGAGTTGCTGAAAGCTGGGAAATAAGTGATGACGGACTTACATATACATTTAAACTCAGAACAAATGCTAAATGGACTGATGGTCAAATAGTTACAGCAAATGATTTCGTTTATTCTTGGCAAAGAGTAGTAAATCCAGCAACTGGAAGTCAATACGGATATCAGCATGAACCTGTAAAAAATGCAAAAGCTATAACAGCCGGAGATATGCCAAAAGAAAATTTGGGTATAAAAGCAATAGATGATTTTACATTAGAAGTTCAATTAGAAGCTCCTACTGCATATTTCTTAGAACTTTTAAGCTTCCCTACTTTCTATCCTTTAAGAAAAGACATCATTGAAAAATATGGCGATCAATGGACTTTAAATGCTGAAAGCTATATAGGAAATGGTGCTTTCAAACTTGTAGAAAGAAATAGAGATGAAAGTCTTATAATGGTAAAAAATACAAATTATTGGAATGTAGAAACTATTGTACCTGATAAAATTACATTTGTTCTTATGGAAAATGAAACTGCTTCTGTAGCTGGTGTAAAAGCTGGAACTTTGCATTTTGCTAGATCATTCCCTAGACAAGATATAAAAACATTACAAGATGAAGGACTTATAGTAATAAAACCTAGAATATCTTCATATTACTATTGTTTGAATTTAACAAATGATATATTAAAAGATGTAAGAGTAAGAAGAGCATTATCACTTGCAATTGACAGAAACTATATAGTTGATCAAATAACAAGAGGCGGAGAAAAACCTGCCGGTGCTTTAGTTCCTTATGGTATATCAGATTATGAAGGCGATTTCAGAGAAAACGGCGGTGAATATATAGATGTAAGCAAAGAAGGATATAAGGCTAACATAGAAGAAGCCAAAAAATTAATGGCTGAAGCTGGATATCCTAATGGAAATGGTTTTCCTGTTATGGAGTTTAAAGCAGATCCAGGACTTCATGTAAAAATATTTGAAGCTGTTCAGCAAATGTGGAAAGAGAATTTAGGCATTGATGTTACTTTAACACAAGAAGAATGGGCAGTATTTTTACAAACTAGATATGATAGAAATATAACAATGGCTAGAGGCGGTTGGAATGGAGATTTCAATGACCCTATAAACTTTATGACTTTATGTATAAGTTACTCTCCAAACAATTACAGTGTTTACAGCAATAAAGCTTATGATGATATGATAAATCAAGTTATGCTTTCAGGAGATCAAAAATTTAGAATGGAAACTATGCATAAAGCAGAAGAAATGCTAATGAAAGAGGAAGCTATAATACCAATATATTACTATACAGAACCTCTTTTAGTATCTCCAAAACTTAAAGGCGTATATTATGACTCTTTAGGTTTCCACAGATTCCATCACTGTTATTTAGAATAGTTTTTAATAATTTAATATAAATTAAAATAGGCTTGGATTTTAATAATAAATTCAAGCCTATTTTTATATATACTGAAAACTTTTAAGTTTGTCAACCGCGAGCTGCGGCACCTTCCCGCACGGTATCACTTATTATTGACGAAAGTCCTCTATACGTGCGGTTGATTACTTATTATTGTACAAAAATTAATAATTTATCTTATATGTAAAACATATCCAACAAATATGAAATAATATTTGATATTATAAAAAATTATAATTTAGATTTACAAAGTATAAAAATTGACAAAATATAGTTGTTTAGGTATATACTAATTTTTTATTTTAATTCATCAGTTATTAGCTTATAGTTTACCATAAAAAATTAATAATATAAAAAATATATTTCTTAAATCAGATCATATAAACTAAATACAAATTATAATAAAACTAAATTACTTATATATTACAAAAAATTATAATTAATAAAAATGAATATTAAATTAATATAAAGCAATAAAAAAGCCAATAGCTTAATATTAATTAAACTATTGGCTATATTTCTAAGAAAAATTATTAACTAAAATTATTTGCTTAATCTAGCTCTTAATTCTTCTAATTGTTTTTTAAGTCTTTCTGGTAATCTTGAACCGAATTTAGCATAATGAGCTTCGATTTGATTAGCTTGATCTTTCCAAGCTTCAACATCTACTCTCATAAGCTCTTTGAAATCAGCTTCAGGAATATCTAAACCTTTAAGGTCTAAATCGCCTTCTTTAGGCATTCTTCCGATAGGAGTGTCAACAGCTTCGATTTTACCTTCAACTCTTTCACACATCCATTTTAATACTCTTGAGTTATCACCGAATCCAGGCCATAACCATTTACCATTAGCATCTTTTCTGAACCAGTTTACATAGAAGATTCTAGGAGCTTTATCACCTAATTTATCTCCCATTTCAAGCCAGTGGTTCATATAGTCGCCCATATTGTAACCAGCAAATGGAAGCATAGCAAATGGGTCAAATCTTAATGCACCAACTGCACCGATATTAGCAGCAGTAGTTTCACTAGCAGCAGTAGAACCCATAAATACACCATGATCCCAGTTATAAGATTCATGCACTAAAGGCATAACTGAAGCTCTTCTTCCTCCGAAGATGAATATATCTATAGGTACACCTTTAGGATCTTCCCAGTCTGGACAAATTACAGGACATTGTCTAGCAGGAGCTGTGAATCTAGCATTAGGGTGAGCACCTTTTTCACCGCTTTCTGGAGTCCAGTCATTACCTTTCCAGTCTATACCATGTTTAGGAGCTTCTCCCATACCTTCCCACCATACATCGCCGTCATCTGTTTCTACACAGTTAGTGAATATAGTGTTTTCTTTGATTGATTCCATAGCCATAGGGTTAGAATCATAAGAAGTTCCTGGAGCTACACCAAAGAAACCAGCTTCTGGGTTGATAGCATAAAGTCTGCCGTCTTCAGGATTTATTTTCATCCAAGCAATATCGTCACCTATAGTTTCACATTTCCAACCAGGGATAGTTGGCTGTAACATAGCAAGGTTAGTTTTACCGCAAGCACTTGGGAATGCAGCAGCGATATGGAATCTTTTACCTTCTGGATTAGTTAGGCGTAAGATAAGCATGTGTTCTGCCATCCAACCTTCTCTTCTAGCCATAGCAGAAGCGATACGTAAAGCGAAACATTTTTTACCAAGTAAAGCGTTTCCGCCGTAACCTGAACCATAAGACCAGATTAAGTTTTCATTAGGGAAATGAGAAATGTATTTTTTCTCTATTGGAGCACAAGGCCATTTTTTGTCTTTTTCACCGTCAGCAAGTGGAGCACCTACAGAGTGTAAACAAGGTATGAACTCACCATTAGAACCTAATACTTCTAATACTTTAGTACCAACTCTAGTCATTATATGCATGTTACATACAACGTAAGGGCTGTCAGTGATTTCTACACCTATTTTAGCTATAGGAGAACCAACAGGACCCATAGAGAAAGGAATTACGTACATAGTTCTATTTTTCATACAACCTTTATATAATTCTTTCATAGTGCATTTTAATTCATCTGGAGCCATCCAGTGATTAGTAGGGCCTGCATCTTCTTTATCAGGATAACTTATAAAAGTTCTATCTTCAACACGTGCTACGTCAGAAGGGTCACTTCTAAAAGAATGGCTATGTGGTCTTTTAGTTAAAGGTTTTGCTAAACCTAATTCTACTAAACCATTCATACAGCTATCGTATTCTTCTTTAGTTCCGTCACAAACATATATATCTTTTGGCTGACACATATCTGCTACTTCTTTAATCCAAGCTTTAAGCTGTTCATGTTTTAATTCTTCAACCTTCATGAATATTACTCCTTATTAAAAATTTGTTGCAAGTATTATACAATAAAATGCATTTTTAGTAAATAATTTTTGAAAATTTATTAATTATTTTAAAAAATACAAAATTGACACTTTAGTAAAATATTTTTTCTGATATTTGTTGTAAATATAAAAAATATTTAATATTTTTCAATAAATAATTAAAAAAATATATATAATACTTAATATATTAATTTAAAAGATCATATTCTCACCAAAGGCAAGCTGTACTTATGTCAATACTTACAGACTACTATCAATTATTTTAGAATCATTAATATATGCATATAAACATTATTTTACTTTTTAAAAATATGCTATTAACTTTATTAATAAATAATATATAATTACAGTTTAGGAGTAAAAATGTTAAAAATTATTACATATACAATATCAATTTATGCTTTACTTTTAAGCATAATAAATTTGATAATGATTATAAAAAAATATAAACAATAATATCAGGAGTAAATTATGAATAAAGATTCTTTGTTAAAAGCTTTAGTAATTGCTGTTATAACTCTTTCTACAAGTCAAATCATTACTTCAATAGCTTTGATTATATTTATGTCAAAAAATGGATAATTTTTTTAATATGAGATTTAATAATTATAAAATTATTAAACAGTAAAAAATGTTAGAAGTTATTAAACACTTATACAAATTAAATATTAAATTAGAGGTCAATATATGAACAAGAAAACAATCAAAAATATAGAATTTGCTAGTTTTATCATATTATCTTTATCAGTTATAATTTTATCTATATCTTTCATAATTAGAGGATAATATATCATGGCGAGAGGCGGAGCAAGAAAAGGTGCAGGAAGAAAGAAACTTCCAGATGAAGAAAAAGTAAAGCCTGTTAAATCTATTTCTTTCAAAGTAAATAAAGATCTATATTTACAAATAGAGCAAATAGCAAAAGAAAATAACTTAAGTATAGGACAATATGCTAAAAAAATATTACTAGATAAAATAAACAGTGAAAAAATATAGTTTTAATATCTATTAAAGATAAGAAAGAGAATTATAAAATAGTAGACTTTTATAAAATAAAAAAAGAGTTAGTAGGGAGGACGCCCGTTCCCTCCATCGCAGTACTTAAAATTAAGCAAGCGGCAGTCGAGGGCGACAATTTTTTTGCCATTCATACTAACTCTATATTTAGTTTAACAAAGTTTTTATGATAAGTCAATCAAAAGATAAAAAGATGGTGAAAAATAAAAAAGTGATTAGCTTAATATCTTAATCAATGTTAACAAAGTTATTAAAGCTATCGATTGATTATTAATAGCAATAAACATAATACTTAAAATCTGTTAATAACTAAAACTAACTGGTAATATTATAAATCCAGACGCATTATAATATAATAAAAACATTATGGAGGTCAATTTTTTATGAAAGAAAAAACATTAGAAAAAATTAATAATTTATCTAAAATAATTTTTTCTATATCTTTATTTATATTTTCAATATCTATTTTAATATGGGTGATAAAATGGGCGATGAAGTAAAAAACACTCACGGCGGTGCTAGAGAAGGTGCTGGTAGAAAGAAAAAAGAAAATAAAAAAAATACTCATGTTATATTTTTTAGAATAAGCGATGAAGAAAATGAGCTTTTAAAAAAATATGCTGAGGAAAATGATATGAGTGTTGGCTTATATTCAAAAAAAATCGTACTTGATAAAATAATAGGTATGGAAGAAAATAAATAAAGCAAATAAAAAATACAAGCCGATGTCATTAAAAATGATGTCGGCTTTTTAATATTCCAAAACATCGATAAACTAACTATCGTATAAATCTTTTTTTATTGTTTGATTTATAATTTCAATATAATAATAAATTGGAGGTAATAAGATGGTTAAAAAACAGCAAGAAAAAATCGCTATGATTAAAGCATTGACAGAACTTATCATAGCGATTACAAGTTTGATTACTGCTTTAGTAGCTTTACTTAAACAGTAATTAAAAAACAAAAAATGGGGGTGGGACGGCAATCCTACCCTATAAAAAAATTATAACATATATAAAATGAATATCAATTCTTTATCAAATAAAAAACATTAAAAAATCTATTTCAGCCGACAGCACAATCGAAGATTTTCCTATTTCTAATTTAAGCGGACTTATAGAAAGCATTAATAAACTTGAAGATGATATAACAAAAGCTTTAAACGACACTCCTGCCTCAATACTATTTGATAAAAGCCTTTCAAATGGATTCAGTGAGGGAGATAAAGACAAAGAAACGGAAATATCAATAATTGAAAGTTTTAGAGAAAATAAACTTACTCCTTTATATAACTTGACTGATTATTATGTCATGCTCAAGGCTTGGGACAGTGCTTTTATTGATGATATTCGTTATAAATACAGCGAATATCAGGACAAAACAGACAGCGAAATATTTAGAAGCTGGGCTGAAAACTTCAAGTTTAAATACGGCAACTTATTTCCTGAACCTGAAAGCGTTACTCAGGACAATAATGCTAAAAAACTTGATAATTTACTTAAAGCCCAACAGTTGGGAGCTAATCCTGCAGACTTACAGGAAGAACTAAACGAAAGCGAAATATTTAAAAATGAAATGGAATTAGATTCACAGGGCGGAATGGAAGGGGCTGAAGATGATGAGGTAATGTTTGATTATAGTAAAAATAATAGTGAAGATGAGGCAAATTTTAATAAACCGCCAAGTGTCAGCGGTATAAAAGCAGATACTAATAATTTTAAGGAAGAAGAACACAAAAGAGATAAAGACGGTAAGTTTACGAAAGGAAGCGGAGAAGATAATAAACAGGAAGATAAAGAAGAAACTAATAATGAAGATTCAAGCGAAGAAAAACAAAAAGAAGAAAAAGAAATAAAAGAAAAAATTGAACAGCTTGAAAAAATAGACTGGACAAAAGATAATACTCTGCCTAACTTTCCAAAATCTTTTTTGAAAAAACAAGGTTTAGAAGATAAGCCTATTTTATTAAAAAAGAATATAATTGAAAAAATAAGGCAAGCCACCCCGATATTACTGAAGAAGAAGCTAAAAGAATAATAGGAAATGCTTTATATAAACCAGAAGTTATATTAAAGGCAAATATTGATAAACCAGCATATCATAATTTTATATCAAGAACTGATGATAAACATAGCGATTTAGTATTATTAGAATTATCTGATAAAAAAGAAAACTATGAAATAATAAATTATCATGTAATAAAAAATAGACAACGGGAACAAAAAGAAAAGCTGGATAAAACTATAAAAGAAAATAGCTAAGATGGGAGGACAGCCTGTCCATAACTAGTATGGGATTCCCTCCATCGTATCAATTTAGTAAATACTAAATATCACGGCAGTCGAGGCTGATTTTCTGCAGTTCATCCTAGCTATGATTATAGTTTAACAAAGTTTTTATGATAAGTCAATAAAAAAGATAAAAATAATTAATTAAAAATATTCATTAATAAACTAACTATCGTATAAATCTTTTTTAATTTTTTATTTTATACTTCTAATATTAGATAAATGGAAACAGGATAATGAAATTTAAAAAGAAATGGCAATTATCGAAACCGTATCAAATCTAATAATTGCCATTGATACTTTAATAACTGCTATAGCACAGATTATTAAACAGTAAGAAAAACGTGGGGAATTATTCTGTTCCATAACTTCCCACTTTATATAATTATATCAAATATTCGTTGTAGGTCAATATATACTAAAAATTTTTAAGTGTTTAAGAGCCATAGATATTGCACACTTTTAGTTTAAAAAAAAGATGGTATTCCTTATA
>NZ_JAWLQI010000029.1:0-38923 GCF_036997785.1 Brachyspira pulli | reverse complement strand
AAAATAAAAAATATAGATTCATTTGAAATTCAAATTTTATTATATTTTTAATTTAGTTCACCGTGCGTTTAAGAATTTTTTAAATCTGATTAATATTTGTTAGGTAGCTACAATTTAAATGTTATTAAATATAATTAAAAGTTATATATAAGCTATATACTATTATTAATTATTTCCTTTAAAGCATTTACAAATATATTATTTATTTTATGTGTGGATATAGTAACTCTTAAGAAATTAGATAATATACTTTCGCTATCATATTTTTTTACTATTATATTTCTTTTTATTAATTCTTCATAAAGAACATTAGCATTAATATTAACATGTTTTATCAGTAAAAAATTTGCTCTTGATGGAACAACTATAAATCCTTCTTTGCTTAATATAGTATCCAATCTATTTCTTTCCAAAATTATATCGAATGTATTTTTGTATGCGGTGCCTTCATCTTTTATAGCAGCAATGGCAATAGTTTCTGATATTTTATTTATACCATATTTCTGTCTTAATTTTGAAATATTTTCTATATTTTCTGAATTTGATATTATGAAGTTAATATTAAGTCCTGATATAGAATGAGAATGAGCAATTGATCTTATAATAATTAAATTCTTATAATCATTGATTAATCTAATAGAACTTTCTCCTGCAAAATTAATATAAGATTCATCTATTACAAATATTCCTTCATAATGTTTTAAGAATTCTTCAATCTCTTTTATGTTTATGAACATTCCGGTTTCAGCATTAGGATTGCTTGTTATTATAATAGAATTTTTACTTCTTATATTTTTCTTGAGATTAATATTATAATCTTCTCTGGCTTCTATTACATCATAATGCATTTTGTAATATTCTAAAATTTTAGTATATAAATCTCTATAAGGTTCTTCCAAATATATTTTATATTTATCGAAAGAATTTATTATACATGCAAAAGCCTCATACATACCATTTACAGATATAATATTGTCTGTATCTATATTAAGGTATTTAGACATTTCCTCATCTAATTCTTCAGGACTATACTCTGGAAAAAATCTTAGAGAGTCAACATCAAATTTTTCAAGCTCTTTAATAATGTTTTTTGAAGGCTTGTATGGATTTTCGTTTTTGTCTAAAAAAATCACTTTATTCATTTTAGTATTATTACAAAATATATTTTTAATTATATTATTATAATTATCTTAATTTTTTAAAATTAATTTATAATTTTTAAATTATGTTTAGTTAATGTAATATTTTTATTAAGTAATGTATTATGTTTAAATAAATAGTAAATATTGTCGATAATTATGTTAGGTTGACAAGTTACAGACTAACTATTCAAGTCAGCTTATTTTTGTATATTTATCTTAAATTAAGAGGCAGATTTCAATGTCAGTTAAACAGGTATCAGATCAAGAAATATTATCAATGTATTTAAATTATGAAGCAGTAGAGAAAGGTTTATCTTCAAATACACTAGAATCATATAAAAGAGATATTGCAATATATCTTGATTTTTTAGGTAGAAATAAAAAAACAATTTTAAAAGCTACAAGAAAAGATATTGAGAAATTTTTAAGTGAGAGAAAAGAGCAAGGTTCAAAATCAAGAACAGTTGCAAGAAACAAAGTAAGCATAGTTAATCTGTATAAATTTTTGGTAATGGAAAATTATATTTCAAAGAATCCAACAGATAATTTGGAAGTTATACGTTTAAAGAGAGTATTGCCGGAATCGCTTACAACTACAGAGGTAGATGATTTGTTAGCAGTACCTAATGAAAAAACTGACAAGGGATTAAGAGATAAAGCTATATTTGAATTAATGTATTCATCAGGTTTGAGAGTTAGTGAAATTTGTTCTCTTAAAATTGAAGATATTTCATTTGAAGAAAAATGTTTAAAAATAAAAGGGAAAGGCAATAGGGAAAGAATAGTTCCTATTAATGACAGAGCCTTAGATATATTACAAAGATATATTCAAACCAGCAGAGTTATAATGGTAAAAGGTAAAAAGACAAGCGAATTATTTTTGAATTTCAGAGGCGATAAGATTTCAAGAGTAGGCATTTGGAAGATTGTAAAAGAAACAATGAAAAAAAGCGATATAGATAAAAATGTTTACCCTCACACATTAAGACATAGTTTTGCCACACATCTTATACAGCATGGAGCTGATTTAAGATCCGTACAAAGAATGCTAGGCCATTCAGATATTACAACTACAGAAATTTATACCCATGTGGATTCTTCACATTTGAAAAAGCAAATAGCGAAGCACCCTAAACATTCAAAACATGCTAGACAAAATACTAATATATAATAAAATTATAAAAAATTGGAACTAAACAAAAGATGAAAAAAAGTATAATAGCCACTACAATATTGCTGCTAGTATCTATATCATTGGTTGCTTTAACTTTTGGTATAGGAGAAAGATTGACAATAGTCAGTTATAATAATGAAATCAATGATCTTAATGAGCTTAACAAATTAGCTGAAGAATCGGATAAGAGTCATAGAATAGATATGTATAATCCGGATTCTCTTTCTATGGTTGGTTCTAAGCCTATATACGATTATGATTTAGCTGTTGACTTAAATGATATTTATACAGATGAAGAGATTAGTGTTGATTCTGATATAGAGTATATGAGTCAGAATATGCTTTTAAGCGATGATGAGCTTAGCAGTGATATGCCTAATCCTAATGTACTTCCTGCTATGGTGTTTAATGCTAATACTACAGATAAAGCAGCGGATAAACTTAGTGAGGCTATTGATATTGCTATACAAAATTCAAGAAGCAGAGAAGCTCCAAGAGTAGCAATAGATTTATCTAAAATATCAGTATTCAGATATGAACCAGTTGTTATAAATGCTTCAGTTTATACAGAAGATGTTATTAAGAATTTAAGTATATATGTAAGATATAAAAAAGATAAAATAGTAAGAAAAAATGGAGATGAAAGATATCCTATAAATGTATTTAAAGTTGAGAATTCTCAATATAAAGGTACTTATTTACATCCTTTTGGCGGTACTTTGGGAGAATATCAAGCTATAGTTCTTGTTCAAACTAAAAACGGAGTTTATGGATATACTAAAGATTTTACTGTAAAAGGAAGACAATCTCCTTCAGCTAAAGAAACTAAGAAAATTGCTACTTTAGAGTATGCAATAGATTTAACTACTAAAAAAGTACCTAGTGTAGAAACAGGCGAGCTTACCAGTTATGATGCTATATATGACTGGATAAGATACATGAAATGCGATATATTCTGGGCTATAGGCGGACAAACTACAGGTTGGACAGCAGGTATAACTCCAGAAGAACCTTGGGCTAAAGCTATGATTAAGAATATAGAAAACTTAGCAGCAAGTAAAGCTAAAGGCGATGTTGAGCTTGGAGCTTATGTTATGAGTTATTTTGCTGCAGGCGGCGGAGCTAGAAAAGGCGGTTATGATGTTTCTGTAGGTTATAATTCTGCAACACAAAGTTTAGTAGAAAGCAGACATATATCTTTATCAGATCCAAAAAGAGTTCAAGATATTATAGATATATTAAAAAGATATGATGCCAACCCTAATGTATCTTATGTAGGACTTGACTTCATACGTACCGGAGAAGTTGACGGTTATGAAATGGTAGATGAGATGGTAGAGCTTACTGGTGTTTATGTTCCTGCTAGCTGGTCTACTATGAGTAAAGCAGCACGTATGAGATGGCTTGCTGTTAATAGAGGCAGAAAAGAAATAGGTATGAAATGGAGATGGTTCAGAGCTCATAAAGAGTCTTTGATAATAAAAGCTATTAAAGATTCAGGTATTAAGAAAAAATTATGGGCATTTACTTTAGGTTGGAACCATGGACAGGAACATGGTCAAGATCCTTATATGTTCTTTGATGCTGGTATAGATTATGATGCAGTTATGATATATGAAGCTAGCCGTCCACAGCATGTTGGTATGTTAGCAGCTTGGCCTCAATATTTATCAGGTGAGTACAATGTATTAGTTGGCAACATGATAGATAACAGACTTCAGGACGGAAGTTTAAGACCAGAGCTTGAATATATGAGAAGAGTATATGAATCAGAAGCTAAATTCAATAGAAGCAGCAGAATAAGAGGTATATTCTTCCATGACGTATCAAGAATGTTATGGTCAAAATTCAGAGGTGCTGGAAACAGTATAAGAGAATGGGCTAATATAAATGCTTCTATAGTTTCAAGAATAGAAGAAAAATATTCAGAAAACCCATTTAATGTTACTGTAAAATTAGATGAGAGAAACAGAACAGGAGTTCTTACTATAGTTAATAGAACTTCTAAAAAACAAAATGATGTAACTATTAAAACAGATTTAGCTCAGGCATTATCTACTATAGTACTTGATACTGAGAAAGTTGATATTGAAGCTGGTGAATCTGTAGAAATAGGATTTAGATACGCTTACGGCAGAAGCAGATATTCTTCTCTTATGGCTTTCAGAGTAGCTTCTTCTTCAGGTGAGGAAAATGTGGCAGTTGCTTACACTTTACTAAACTCTTTAAGACCTAAACCAAAACAAGAAGAAACTGCAACTTTAGCTAAAGGCGATGATGAAAAGAAAAAAGATGAAGATGAAAAAGTAAAAGATAATTAATAAATATTAATTATTTTATATAGATTGAAAAGAGGAAGCATTGAAAAATGTTTCCTCTTTTTTTGTATTAATGATTTTTAATTAAGTTTATTTAAATATTAATATTTAATAACTATTTTATATATACTGAAAATTTTTAAGTTTGTCATTTTTTTATTCAACTTTTTCCCGCCGCAAAAAGTTGCAAAAAGTGCAATTACATAATTAGTACTAAATCATACTAAAATTGTTTTACATGTAAGATAGGTTATTAATTTAAGCTAAATTATAGTCCTTTTGCTTCTTTGGGTCACCAAAAGAAGTGGGGTGCGGGGCAAAGCCCTGCAGATATTTAAAATTTAAAAAAATTATTTTTGACAAAATATAGTTGTTTAGGTATATACTAAAAATTTTTAAGTTTGTCAACTACTAGCCGTAGTGGCAACCCGCACAATATCGCTTATTCTTACCGAATGTTCTCTATAAGTGTGGCTGATTACTTATTATTATACAAAATAAATAAATCTATATTACATTTAAAATATATTTCTTAAATATTAGATAATCTTTTATTTTATAAAAAAATTTAATTTATATTTATAAAAATGTGAAAATTGACAAAATATATTTGTTTAGGTATATACTGAAAATTTTTAAGTTTGTCATTTTTTTATTCAACTTTTTCCCGCCGCAAAAAGTTGCAAAAAGTGCAAGTTATAAAATTGGTACTAAATCATACTAAAATTGTCTTACATGTAATATAATTTATTAAATTAAAGCCCAATATAGCCTCTCGCGAAGCGTATCCGAGCCTGTCGAGGATATAAGGTTCTTTGACGAAGTCCGCAGAGCGTATGCGGCTGGAAAAAGAACAACAAATATAAAAAATTATCAGCTCGAAAAATAATTGTATAACAGCAATTTTTATCACCGATAATAAATAATAAAATTGTTTCATAATTAAATATAAAAATAATTTGGAGGAGAATAATGAAATCCTATAGAAAAGTATTAGAAATTAATTATCCAAAGAGGAGAGGTTATATCAATATTACTCCTGAAGTTCAGAAATGTTTAGAGGAAAGCGGAATAAAAGAAGGTTTAGTTTTATGCAATGCTATGAATATAACAGCAAGCGTATTTATAAATGATGATGAAAGCGGACTTCATAATGATTTTGAAGTTTGGCTTGAAAAACTAGCTCCGGAAAAACCACATAGTCAGTACAAACATAATGGTTATGAAGATAATGCAGACGCTCATATGAAAAGACAATTAATGGGTAGAGAAGTTGTTGTAGCTATTACAGATGGTAAATTAGATTTCGGAACTTGGGAGCAAATTTTTTATGGCGAGTATGACGGTAAAAGACTTAAAAGAGTATTGATAAAAATAATAGGCGAATGATTTTTATATATTAAAAATTTTTAAGTTCATCAAAAATCATTTATATGTTTTTATTAATAATATTTTGAAATTATTAATAAGTAAGAATTGTATTTATAGTAATAAAAAGATTATTAACTATTATTAGGACATATAAAATTCAAAAAAGGGGTACAGCGATTAAACTATACCCCTAATTATTTTTTATATTTCTCTATTCTCTATATACATAGAAGAATCTATTCATACCCAATTTATCAAAACATACACCCTTTAAATTAGGACGCATTAAAGCTGATGTTGTATGGAAATATAAAGGTATTATAGGCATATCATTCATAAGTACTCTTTCTGCATCATGAAATGCTTTCATTCTTACATTATTATCTCCGCTGTTCATAGCTATATTTATAAGTTTATCATATTCGCTGCTTTTATAACTAGAATGGTTTTGATCGCTGTAGCTTAAAAACATAGCAAGGAAAGTAAGAGGATCATTATAATCTGCAAACCAACTATGCATAGCTATAGCAAAATTTTTATCTACTCTAGTTTGTTGGAATACTGCCCATTCTTCAGCTGAGAAAGTAATATCTATATTTAATACATTTTTCCACATTTGCTGTATAGGTTCAAATATCTCTAAATTACCTCCGCCTTGATTGGATTTAAACTCTATTACTGGGAAATTTTCTCCATTAGGATATCCTGCTTCTGATAATAATTCTTTTGCCTTTTCAACATTTTCTTGATATTTATCTTCGCTTACTTCGTAATAATTACCTCCATTTTCTCTGAAATCTCCATTAACATCTGATATTCCATAAGGTACGAAAGCTCCGGCAGGTATTTGTCCGCCTTTAGTAACGTTCTTTACTATATAATTTCTATCTATAGCTAAAGTTAATGCATCTCTTACTCTAGGATCATTAAGTACTTCATTTGTACAATTTATCATATAAAAATATATACCCAAACTTACATTAGTTTGTATATAACCTTCGCTTTTTAATGTTTCTAATTCTTGTACTGGAGGTGCTCCGCCGTAATCTAAACTTCCGTCTTTAATACTTGCTATTGAAACTGTAGGATTATCCATAAGTATGAATTCTAATTCTTGAGGTACAATAGTTTCTGCATTCCAGTAATTAGTATTTTTTTCTAAAACTAATTTTTCATCTATTTTTCTTTCCTTCATTATGAAAGGGCCATTTCCTATATAAGTTTTAGCATCTCTAGTCCAGCCGTCAGGATTAGCTTCAACTATATCTTTTCTTATAGGAAATAGGGTAGGAAAGGCTGTTAATTCCAAAAAGTATGCAGTAGGTGCTTTCAATGTTACTTCTAATGTTTTATCATCTATAGACTTTATACCCAAATTAGATTTATCCATTTTTCCTTCTGTGATTTCTTTTGCATTCAATACAGGTTCTAATTGATAACTGTATCCGCTTGCTACTAAAGGATCAACTGCTCTTTGCCAAGAATACACAAAATCATCAGCAACAACATCTTTTCCGTCAGACCATTTTGCATTGCTTCTTATATGAAATGTATAAGTAAGTCCGTCTTCGCTTATTTCCCAACTTTCTGCAGCTCCAGGAACTATATTATTATCTTTATCTTTTGTTGTAAGTCCTTCAAATATATGAACTATGTAAGTTCCTCCATCTATTGAAGTGTTTAAAGTTGGGTCTATAGTTTGAGGTTCAGGCCCTATTCTTATTTTGATAGCATTAGATGTGTTTTTCTTACAATTTGTACTAAATAGTAACAAGATAGTAAGTATAACTCCTAATAATAATCTCTTTGACATTTTTATACTCCTATGATTTTTATATAATGTTAATATAGTACAATATATAAATAATTTCAATTCATATAAACAGTAATTAATGATTTTATATCATAAAAAACAATAAAATAATTGCATAATAGTTAATTTAAATTATAATTATTGCGTTATAATTTTTTAATAAATTATAATTATAAAAAATTTTTAAAGATAAAAGAGAGTTGATATGAAATTATTTGCAAGCGATTATGATATGACTATATATATTCATGAAAAAATAGATGACAGTGTTTTCGATGCCATAAAAAAATGGAGAGAGAAAGGAAATATATTTGCAATAGCTACAGGAAGAAATAAATTTTCTATATTTGAACATATTGACAGATATGGTTTGGAATTTGATTATGTTGTAGCCAATAATGGTGCTTTGGTATTCAATAGTAAAAGAGAAATGATATTTGAAGATACTATTAATGATGATATTGCTTATAATGTTATAAATTTCCTATATGAAAATTTTTCCGGTACTGTAGAAGTTGCCAATGATAATTATATTATATCAATAAAATCTAAAGATGGTAATGATATACTTCCTTTCAGAGTTGATAAAAAAATATCTATTAATGATATAAAAACTATAAATCATATTATACAAATAAACAAAATGACTCCTGATGCTAAAGCTACAGAGGAAGTTGCAAATATTATTAATGAAAAATTTGATGATGTTATTGCTTATGGGAATATAAGAACAGTTGATATAGTAAAAAATACTGTTAATAAAGCTAATGGAGTTTCTTTTGTAGAAAATCTTATCAAAAAAGATAATACACTTGAAAAGGTTATAGTAGCAGGCGATTCTAATAATGATATAGATATGATAAAGAAGTATGACGGTTTTGCCCAAATAAATGCAAGAGAAAATGTCAAATCTATAACAAATAAATATTTTAATTTCATTTCTGATATCATATATAAAGAACTTTAATCATTAAAAAAATAATTTAAAAATTTTATAATTAATCTGTATCTATTATTTACTAATAGTTACAGATTTTTATTATGCAAACAAGTTTTATTTACATACCCCGCCCATTATTCTTTATTAAAAACTTTTCAAATTTTAATTTCAATTTCTTTGATTACATAATTAAAAATTTCAGCACCCGCCCAAGTGGGGGAGTAACTTTAAAATGCATTTACCGCACGGTGAACTAAATTAACAATATAATAAAAATTTGAATACAAGTAAATCTATACTTTTTAATTTCATTCTGCGTGCGTTGAATGGATAATAAATTTAAAAAAATTTTGGGCGGGTATTAAAAAACAGATATAGTAAAAAAGAAAAACAATATATAAAATTACCAAAAAAATTTTAAAGCTTAAAGGGCGGGCATCTAAAATAATGCTTTTTTAATTTATTTAATGGTAATTACATAAAATTATCAAAAGTATTTTATATATACAATATTATTTTTTCATATTTCATTCACAGTTATAAAAGAGCAGTTAAAAAATTAGTATGAAATGGTACTAATTTTATGTTGTTGATAAAATTTTATATAAATTTTAATTATATTGATTACCTAATTTACCATGTTTTCTAGTTGAATTATTTAAAAATTTTAGTTTATCTTATGCGTTTTTATTTTATTAGGTGTAAGTTTTTATAATATTTAAATTATATTATGAGAAATGAGAAACCAATAAAATTATAAAAAGTTATAAAAAAACATGATTTTTTATAAAAAATTCAATTTTTTTTAATAAAAAGCAAAAAATTTTAAAAAAAGATGTATTAACTATTGAATAATCGTTTATTTTTGTTAAAATATACACGATATTACCATATTTATATTTATATTTATATTTATATTTATATTTATATTTATATTTATATTTATATTTATATTTATATTTATGTATAATTGCGTATTTTTTAAATTAATAAAACTTTTTTCTAGTATTGCTGAATAATCTTATTTATTCAGCATACATTATGCTATTAATGTTCTTGAATAAGAATTTTAATAAAAAAACAAAAAAAACAATTTTAGGAGATAACTTTATGAAAAAAGTTAGCAAAAAAGTAAAGTTCCTAGCAGCTGTACTAGGTTCTTTATTAATTTCATCATCAGCATTTGCAGTTGATTTAACATTAGACAATTCAGCAGTAAAAAGAGCAACAGCAGGACAATTCTCTACAGACTCAGACAAAGTAAACGCCAAGGATATATTCGACTTAGAAAGATCATTCTTCTCAGCAGGATATTTAGGATCTCTTAGCTCTGATGGAAACGGTACAGCAACTGCTAAAGGTTTGAATAACGGTATACAAGGTTCTTTCGGTGTAGCTTTGCCAGCAGGTATGTATTTGGGTATAGCAGCAGCATATAATCTTAAAGACAAAGCTAATATAACAACAGATAAAGAGGGTAATACAGGTACAGCAATAAACAGATATACAATAGGTTCTACTGGTAATTTCATGGCAGCTTTAAGAATAAACGACATGATAGCAGTACATTATAATTTGAGATTAGGCGATGATGCTAATTCAACAATATTATATAAAGTTGATCATACTAAAAATAAAACAGCTAATAATGATTATAAAACCTATACTCATCAAGCTCATTGGAATCATGAATTAGCAGCAGCAGTAAAATTCGGAGAACACAAATTAACTATACCTGTAAGTGTTGATGTATATGCCAATAATGTAAAACAGAAAGGTAAAATATCTGATGTAGACATTAAGAATGCTGATTATAGTGGTGATGATTATGTAAAATTGAATATCAAGCCTGAGTTTTTCTTAAATCTTCCTGTTGGACCTATGACTGGTATCAATATGGGACTTGATTTTGGAGTTGGTCTTAATAACAATGTAGGTAAAAATGGTACTTTTTATGAACAAAACACTACAGGAACAGTAACTTATGTAAAAAATGAATATAAAACTACAGAAAAAGCTTTACGCATGAATGTAGGTGTTTGGGCTAGCTTCCCTATGGAATGGAGTCTTGCTAATGATCAGGTATCATTGGCTATGGAGCCTAAAATTTCTTTAGACTTTGATATAAATAATTTTGGCGAAAAAAATACAACTGTAAATAATGCAACAACTACTGTTAAATCAAAAAGTAATAATTTACTAATTACTCCTTATGCTGAACTTCCTATAGGTACATTATGGAGACCAGTTGAATGGTATGAATTAAGATTCGGTACAGCTTTAGTAATAGGAAGCACTATAACATTAACTGGCGGAGAAAATGCTAATGGACAAAAAATAGCTGACACTACTAAGTATGACACATATTCTGGTATAGCTGGTTTCTTCGGTATGGGCTTCATAGTAGGAGAAGATTTCAATGTTGATTTATATGCTGAAGTTGCTAAATTGAATTTCTTTAGTATGGACTTCGGCGGTCAATTAACTTACAGATTTAATTAATAATTTTGGAGATAATTAATTATGTTAAAAATTTTTAATAAAATAAAGTTTGTACTATTAGGCTGTGCATTAATTTCAGCTTATGTATTTGCACAAGGCACTGATACTTGGGCATTAGACAATTCAGCGGTAAAAAGAGCAACAGCAGGACAGTTCTCTACAGATTCAGATAAAATAAAATCAAAAGATATATTTGATTTACAAAGATCATTCTTAACAGCTGGATATTTAGGCGGTGGCAGTTTTTCAACTACTGGAAACGGTACAGAAGATGCATTAGCTAATGCAATAGGTAAAATGAATAATAATGCTATACAAGGAGCTTTTGGTATAGCTTTGCCTAATAATATGTATTTAGGTTTTGCAGCAAAATATAAATTCGATGATGGTGCAAATATATCAAAAGATAAAGATAAAAATGTTAGCGGCAACCAATACACAATTAATTCTCAGGCAGCTATGAGAGTGGCTTTTAGAATAAATGAAGTGGCAGCTTTACATTATTATCTTGAATTTAGCCCTAGTGTTAGCGGAAGTCCTTTATATAGTATCGATAAATATATTGATAAAACTCTTAATCATAATTATTCTTATATAAAGAATAATGCAGAATGGAAACATGAAATAGCTGCTTCTATTAAACTTGGCGAGCATAAATTAACTATACCTGTAGGAATAGTTTTCCATGCTAATAATATGAAATATAAAGGAAAAACTGGAGACACAAAGATTGATTATGTAAATTATACAGGAGAAGATTATATATCTTTATATTTGAATCCTGAATTTAATTTAGCATTAGCAGCAGGCCCTATGACAGGCATTACAGTAGGTGCTAATATAGGTTTTGGTGTTAATAATAATTTTGGAGAAAACGGAACTGAGCCAGGTCAAAATATAAAGTATGAATCAAAACAGGGAAAAGACCGTTTTGCTGGAGATTTGTATGTTAGCTTCCCATTAAAATGGAGTTTAGCAGACGACAGAGTTCAGCTTGCTATGGAGCCAAAAGCTTCTTTAGGTGTAGCAGTAACTAATACTGGAAATAGTTATATCAAAGAAGGTAATAATTCTAGCTATGGTGTTGCTGGATATACAAGCGAAGTAAAATTCATTCCTTATGCTGAACTTCCTATAGGTACTACTTGGAGACCTGCTGAATGGTGGGAATTAAGAGCTGGTACTGCTTTGATGATACAGGCAGAAACTACTTGGACAACTACTATACCTTCTAAAGCTGGAAAACCTCAAGAATTAGATGAAGCTAATAAAACTTTGAATACTGATTTTATAACAAGAGCTGGTATAGCAGGATTCTTTGGTATGGGCTTTATAGTAGGTGAAGATTTTAATATTGATTTATTTGCTGAAGTAAGTAAATTAAATATAAGTACTCTTTCCTTCGGCGGTCAATTAACTTACAGATTTAATTAATACTAGGAGAGAAAAATGAATAAAAAATTATTATTAATTTTATCTATATTAATGAGTTTATCATTACTTAGCTGTGCCAAAAGTGTAACTGCTCCAGATAATTCTATTGGAATACCTGGTCAGGAATTAACTAGAACTCAGATAGAAGAAGCTTTCAAAAAACTACCAGCTATTTACATTCAAGCTATATCACCTTCTGGAGATTATGTATATTTTGATTTTAGACAAGGAGAATTCTTGGGTACCTCATATAGACCTAAATGCGAATATAATATAACTTCTCATCCTATGTATGTTGATCAAAATAAAATATTAGAAGAACTAAAAAATAATCTAACTTATACTACTGGTGATATAAATTTTATTCCAAATTCTAATTGGGAAAGTACCACTGCTGGTTATGGATCACGCGAATTAACTGTTACAATAAGTTCTGTACTTTTTACAGTACCTAAAGATTATAAAACAATAACTATATGGCTTGATCCTATAGGAAATATTTTTTGGCAGTAAATTATTATAGATATATGATTTACTAATGTAGATATTATATAAAAATATCCCGTAAAAATACCCTGCTTTATTTAATAGATAAGGCGGGGTATTTATTTATCATTTAAATATTGACTTTATACCATATCAGGGTATAATTAAATTAATAATAAGGAGGTGTATATATGTGAGGAATAGCTTGTATAATCGGGTTGATTATAGCGGCAGTAGTAAGTTTATTTGATAAGTTAAAAGGAAATAAAGAATAACCCCGTTCATTATTCTAAATAATAAACGGGGCTTTTAATGATTAATTTTATTTTTAAGCTGCTTCGTAAACTAATTTTCCGTCAGAGTAAGTTTTTAATACTTTAGTTTTTGTTATATCTAGAGGATTTATTTCAAGTATATTATTATCTAATATAATAAAATCTGCTTTCTTTCCTACTTTTATGGAACCTAAACTTTCTTCAGCAAAATTTTGATAAGCTCCATTAATAGTGGCACAGTCCATCATCTGTTCAACGCTTACTATTTGATCTGCTCCAAGTAATGTATCACCTTCTCCTTGTAAATTCATTCTTGTAGAAGCGAACTGTATTGCATCTAAAGGTTTAGGTGATATTGTTACAGGATAATCGCTTGCAACTGATACCACACAGCCAGCATCAAATAAGTCTTTCATAGGATATTCTTTATTAGCTCTTTCTTCTCCTAAATAAGGAACTTCTAATTCATAAAAATATCCTTTTTCTTTAAAGAACCAATATGGATTTGTAACTGCAACTATATTTAATTCTCCCATTCTTTTTATATCATCTTTATTAACTAATTGTAAATGAGTTATAGCATGTCTTTTATTAGTTTCGCCTGTAGTATTTTTTAAATATTCAAATGCATCTATAACCTGTCTAGTAGCTGCATCTCCTATAGAATGTACATGTATTTGTAAACCTAGTTTTTGAGCATTAAGATATACGTCATTTAAAGAATCTTGTTCCCAAAGTTTATAACCTTTAAATCCTTTGTCTGATGCATAATCATCAAGTAAATAAGCTGTTTTACCTTCTACTACACCATCAGCAAATATTTTCAAAGTTGTCATTTTGAATTTATTTCCGTTTACATCTTTTCTAAGCTGAGATATTTTATCAAATTTTTCTTTAGGGTCATCTGTATTATATAAGCTGTAGCCAACAAAGAAATTTAATTTTAATTCATTATTCTTATCAAGTTCATTTAAAGCTGTAAAAAAATTATCAGAAGGCCCAACTGTATTAATACCAGGTTCAAAAACAGATGTTATTCCATATGATAATACTTCATCTTGATATGCCAGTATTGCATTTTTATATTCATCTACTCCGAAATCTGGAATTTTTTGAGTAATTAAATCTGCTGCTTTTTCTCTGAATGTTCCAGTAGGTTCTTTAGTTACAGGGTCTCTTTCTATAACTCCGCCTTCAACATCTGGAGTATCGGCATTAACTCCTGCTATTTCCATTGCTTTTGAATTAACCCATACAGCATGACCATCTTCAGAAGTCATAACTATAGGTATTTCTGATGTTATACTATCGAGTACATCTTTTGTAGGGCCGGTTACAGGAGCATATCCATTATTCCAGCCTCTTCCTCTTAATACAGTTACATTTTTATTTTTTTCATAGAAATCTCTGATATTATTAGCATAATCATCTACGGATTTACCTGAATATAACTGCACTTGATATAATTTTAAAAGACCGCCTTTAGCTGTGTGAGCATGGGCTTCAAAAAAACTAGGCATTGCCATACCGTTTTCTAAATTAATAACTTCGGTATTATCACCTATAAACGCTTTTACCCCTTCTTCGTCCCCAACATATTGGTATACTCCGTTTTTTACCGCAATTGCAGATACTATTTTTTGATCTGCCTCAGATGTATATATTGTTCCGGTTATTACTGTATCAGCATAATTATTTGATTTACTGCAACAGGTAACAATAAAAGAGGAAATTAGTAAAATGATTGGTAATAATGTTTTTTTGTTCACTTTTTGTAAACTCCTTTAAAAAATTTTTTTTAAAATAGGACATTAATTTTATAGTAATTTTCATCTATTGACAATAATAATTCTACAAATAATATTACTATTACTAAAAAAATTATTATTTTTTATATTCTTATATTACAAATTATACATTTTACGCACGCAGAATGAAGCTATAGATATGAATTTATTCATAATTCAAATTTTATTATATTATTCATTTTGTTCACCGTGCGTTAAAGAGATTTTAAATCTAATAAAAACTTGGGCGGGTGTTATAAATTCTTATCAAGTTTTAGAGACAATTAATATTAAAATTCAAAATATAGTGATAAAGAATAAAGGGCGGGGTATGTAATAAAAGTTTAATTACATTTGCCCACCCTATATATTTAAAATTTTTTTATGATGTTTCTGTATAATTTTTCTTTTTTAATTTCAATTGTTATTTTAGCTACCACCAATATTTTTTTAAATTTATATTCTATTTACCATTTATACAAACTATAAGATATAAAATTAAAATATTTTTTACTCTGCATGCTGTAGGCAGTAACTTTGAAGAGGTCCGCAGAGTGTGGGTAGTGGGAAAAAGTTGATAACATATGTATAAATATACATTTTTAATTAATATATATCAATAATATTTTCTATTTTAAAAACTATTTCATCACCATATTTTACACTTTCAATATAGTAAGGATAATTGTCTAATATACCAATGAAATTGTCTTTATTTATTTTTATGATTTTTACCCACATTCTCTCAGGCATTGTTTCAGGATTATCATTTTCTTCAACAAAAATTAATTTAACTAAATCATTAACTTTTAAAGATTCAATTTCTTTTTTTGAAGGTATTTCAAAAGTATTAGGATATTCTTTGTTTAATTCAAATGCATTTTCTAAATAATATTTGTTCATGATAATCCACCTATATATTGGAATTATTATATTAGTAATTGATATACTGTTATATAAAAAACTACAAAATAAACAATTAAACCAAATCTAACTTTCTAATATTTTTTATATTGATATTATTCTTTGAAAGATAGCTTTTTATGTCGCGTACCCTTATAGCCTTTTGCTCACTCTCTAAAAGTGTTATGAGTAAATCATCGCCTTTCTTTATAGCTAAATAATCACCTTTTCTCTCCTCGCTTGTTCTTAAATCTTCCTTGTTTGATAATATTTTTAATGCTTCTTCATCATTGTCAGTTTCTATCTTGTAAATAGTGTTCTTTGGAAGAGCTTGAATATTTTTAGCATTTAAAGGAGTGGATACTGCATTAATTATTTCAATGCCTATATGAGAAAGTAAATTGTTTATTTTGTTTTTTAATAAGTCTATGTCTATAGAATCAGTTAAACTTATTTCCATGTACTCTGCTTCACTCTCGCATGCAAATGGAGTAGGTGGAGTGAACACAACTTTTTCTAATGGGTGAAAACCTTTACTTAATGCTATGCTTGCACCTGCAATCTTTAAAGCACAAATCATAACTCTTGATAAATCATGCATTCCTAAAAGTGATGATATGCCTTCTTTTTTGAATTTCATTAATACTTTATAATTTACAGCGAATATATCTCTTTTCTTTAAAGTTTTTAATTCTTCAACCATTTGAGTGAAGTTTGTATTTAAAACTTCTTTTTTGTATTTATGGCAGTATTTTTTATAATCTATGCCGCAGTTCTGACAATTTCCCGTAAAGCAGTAATCTGTAAATTTTCCATTTTGAAATCTTTCGTATTCTTTATCAAAAAATGTTTGACTTACAAGAGTATCAATACATTTCCAAGGCATATTTATTTTCTTGCTTAATAATTCTTTTATTGTGTATCCGCTTTCTTCTATTACTTCTTTCCAAACATCGTATTTAAAATATTCTACCCATGCATCAAATCTGGCACCTTTCTTATATGCTTTATAAATGATATCCCCGATTTTTTCATCGCCTCTTGAAATTATTCCTTCAATTTCTGCCATTCTAGGAGGGTGATATTTTATAGCTGCTTTAGTTCCTCTGAAATGATCGCGTACCTTTCCTATATAAGTAATTGCTTCTTCATCTGTAAGCTGATTATTATTTTCTAAAGGTGTATGAGGCTTTGGAATAAATACATTGATAGCGGCATTTATTTTTACTTTATTTTTTGATACCTTTATCATTTTCTCAAGGGCTTCTATTATTTCATCTGCTTCTTTATCTGGATTATCAGTGAATCCTATCATAAAATAAATTTTTACTATTTTCCAGCCCATTTTTTGAACATCTGCAAGTATATTGTATATAGCATCTTCGTCCATTGATTTGTTGATTTTTTCTCTTAATTCATGGCTTCCAACTTCCAATGCAAATGTTAAACCTGTTTTTCTAAATTGTGCTATTCTGTCTGCTGTGTCCTTATCGAATGAATCTATTCTTAATGAAGGCAGAGAAAGAGAAAATCCTTTATGCTCTCCTAATGTCTGTAAATATTCTATTAATTCTCCAATATGAGGATAATCATCAGCAGAAAGAGAAAATAAATTTAAAGTATTAGCTCCAGTTGCCTCAAGTGATTCCATTGCTATATCAACTATCTTTTCTATAGTGCGGTTTCTTACTGGTCTATAAGTAATACCAGCCAAACAGAATCTGCAGCTATGAGTACAGCCTCTAGCTATTTCAACGGATATTCTATTTTGAATGCCTTCAACAAGAGGCACTAAAGGTTTCTTCACATAAGGCATTTCATTAATATTTTCAACGAATATTCTTTTTACATGCTCTCTTGGGTATTTCGGAACATAAGCGTATTCAAGTTTTGAAAGCTCTTTTAAAATATCATCTCTTTTAGCTCCATTTTTTTTGAGATTATAAATTATATCTACAAAGTTTTTCATCTCAAAATCAAACTCACCGAATAAAAACACATCAATAAAATCAGCCAAAGGGAATGGATTAAATACGCTTGGCCCGCCTGCAGCTATTATAGGTACATCATCTCCTCTTTCATCTCTATGTATAGGTATTTGGCTTAATTCGAGTACTTGCAGTATATTTGTATATATAAGCTCATACTGCAAAGTAAATCCCAAAACATCAGCGTCTTTTACTCTGCTGAAAGTTTCCAAAGTATAAAGAGGTATATTCCTTTCTCTTAAAAGTTTTTCAAAGTCTTCAGCTACTGCATAAACTCTTTCACAGGAAGCATATTCTATAGAGTTAATAACCTCATAAAGTATAGAAAGCCCTAAATTGCTAATTGCTATTTCGTACATATCCGCAAAGCACATAACGAATTTAAAAGGCATATCAGGTTTTATTATAGCATTTATTTCACCGCCTAAATATCTAGTAGGCTTTATTATATCTTCACTTTTAACAAGTTCTAGTATTTCATTTTTTAAATTTTCACTCATTATTTTTTATAATCCCGATTATTATTTTGAATTATTATATAGTAAAGTTTAGTATAATACAAATAGTCATTAACAAAATATAAATTATATTTTATATAATTTAGTTTTGAATTGTTAAATATTTTTTTTTTATATATAATATATTAATAATAGGAGTTTTAGCATGAAAGTAGATATGTTTGCTGATAAAATGACGCCATTATATATACAAGTGAAAAATTTTATAAAAGAAGAATACGTAAATAAATTAGAACATGGTGATAACATTCCTACAGAATTGGAACTTATGGAACATTTTAATGTGAGCAGAATTACTGTAAGAAAAGCTGTTAATGAATTAATAAAAGAACAAGTTTTAGTAAAAAGACAAGGTAAGGGCACATTTGTAATCAGACAAAAAATAGAAAAAAAAATTGTTATAAATAGTATGAGAAATAAACCAGTAGCTCTTAGTGATTTATTTACTTCTTCTGGTCATATAGTTACATCAAAAATTATAAATATATCATTATCAAATGCAGATAAAGATATGCAGTCGTATTTAATGTTAGATGAATCTGATAAGGTAATTGTAATTGATAGAATTAGAACAATAGATAATATACCTATGTATGAAAAAAATTATTTATCATATAATAAATATCCGTTTTTACTTGATGGAAAATTTGAATCAGATTCTTTGTATAAAACTTTAAATAAAAATAATGTATTTCCAGCATATGTTGTCAGATGGTATTTAGAGGCAGATATAGCAGGAAATATTGGTAAATTATTATCAGTTAAATATGGAGAGCCATTATTAATTCAGAAAGTTATAGTTGCTGAAAATGAAAATAATATGATTCATTTTACCGAACAATATTTTATAGCCAGTAAATTTAAATTCATTTTAGAATAACTCATCGTTAATTATATATATTAAAAAATACATTGTTTAGCTAAATTATTTATTTGAATTTATTTAAAATTTAAATTTGTTTTTATTGACAAATGCCTTATTTTTTATTATAATAGATTATATAACATTATATAACGTTATATAATGTTATATAATCTATATTAGGAGATATTATGTTTAGGCAGTTTTTAATTATATCTCATGGAGAAATGAGCACTGGAATGAAATCTACAATTACGATGCTTTTGGGTAATAATTTTAATTTAGATACAATAGCTGCTTATTTAGATGGTGAGGAAACAGATATTAATTCAAAAATAAAAGGGTATTTAGAAAAGTTAGGTTCGGATGATGAATTAATAATTTTTACAGATATTTTTGGCGGCAGTGTTAATAATGAATCCATGAAACATATTAATGATAAAAGAGTAAGGATAGTATCGGGAATAAATATACCTGTTGTATTAGAAATTTTATCAAATAGTAATAGCGATTCATCTATAGACAATATAATAAGGGAAGCTATATCAGAGGCAAAAGAGTCTATAATATTTTGCAATGATTTAGATTTAAAATTAGATAATGACGATTTTTAAGGAGTTTTTTATGGTAAAACAAGTTAGAGTAGACCATAGACTTTTACATGGGCAAGTTGCTGTTGCTTGGTTACAATCTTTAGATATAGATTGTATTTTAATAGCAAATGATAATGTTGTTAATGATGATATCACTAAAACAACATTAAAGCTAGCTAAGCCCAATAACTGTAAATTAGTTTTTAAGACAGTAGATGATTCTATAAAAGCTATTAATGATGGTGTTACAGACAATTATAAGTTATTTATAATATTTGAAAATATTACGGATGCACTAAAAGTTACAAGAAATACAAATGTTATAAAGAGCATTAATTTAGGTGGAACAAAGCATCCTGATAATTCCAAAAGGCTTTCTAAATCTGTATCAGTAACACCAGATGAGCAGGAGGATATTAGAAAAATAATATCAGAATATCCTAATTTAGAAATAGAGATTAGAGCCTTGCCAAATGATCAGAAAATAATTTTAAAAGAAATTTAATTAAAGGAGTTAAAAATGTTGAGTACATCAATATCTTTAGGTCTGTTAGGTTTTTTTATAATGGTCGTAGAAAAAGGCCTTACAGGAACCTCTATGTTTATGAGACCTATAGTTGTAGGAGCATTAACTGGTATATTAATGGGTGATATTCCTACAGGAGTTATTATTGGAGGTACATTAGAATTAGTATTTTTAGGAAATGTATCTATAGGAGCTTCTTTACCTCCTGAACTTATAACTGGTACAGTATTAGCCACTGCCTTTTCTATAGATCAAGGTACAGGAGTAGAAAATGCTGTTACTTTAGGACTTCCAATAGCAACTTTAATGGTTCTTATACAAAATGCTATATTTGTTTTTGTATATCCGTTAGTAATAAAGGTGGCGGATAAATTTGCTGAAAATGGAGAAGCTGATAAGCTAAGCCACTTACAATTTATTACTGGATTTTTTACTAGAGCTTTACCAATAGGATTGGTTATAGGTGTTTCTTATTATTTTGGAAGCGGTGCTGTTACTTCAGTATTAAATGCTATTCCTAATTTTGTTAAAGAAGGTATGAGAATATCTACAGGAATTATGCCTGCATTAGGTTTTGCTGTTTTACTTAGAATGATGCTTAACAAAAGCGTAGCTGTATTTTATATATTAGGATTTATTTTGGCAGCATATTTAAAACTTCCTTCTTTGGCTATATCAATATTAGGTGTAATTTTAGCTATTATAATAGTTACTAATAGGAATCAGCTAAAAACTAATACAGGAAGTTCTTCTGCAGATGAAGATGATGATTTTTAAGGATTTGAATTATGGAAAATAATAATAATAAAAAAATAACTAAAAAAGATTTAATATTAATGTTTTTCCGTTCTATGCCATTAGAGTGGACTTGGAATTTTGTTAGGCAGCAGCATATGGGATTTAGCTTTGCATTAATTCCAATATTAAAAAAACTTTATGGGGATAATAAGGAAAAATTAAAAAAAGCTTTAACTACACATCTTGAATTTTTTAATACTACACAAGCAGTTTCTACTTTTATAATGGGAGTTACAGTTGCATTAGAGGAGGAAAAAGCCAATAAAGGTGAAGAAGATTATACAACAATTCGTTCTGTAAAAACTGCTTTAATGGGACCTTTAGCTGGAATAGGTGATGCTGTGGTTATGGTTACTTTAAGAACAATTGCTACTAGTATTGCGGCTGGTTTTTGTCTTAAAGGAAGTATAATAGGACCTATTTTATTTTTATTAGTTTTTAATATACCGCATTATATTATTAGATATGTTGGTACATTCTTGGGATATAATATGGGAATTAATGTACTAAAGAAAGCCAATGAAACAGGAATTATGACATCTATAAATTATGCCATAGCTATAGTCGGTTTAATGGTAATAGGTGGAATGACAGCTGATTATGTTAGTATTAATGTAGGATTTAATATAGGTGCTGCTGAAAATCCAATAACTATACAAAATATATTAGACAGTATAATGCCTAAAATTGCCCCTTTAGGTATAACATTATTGATATATTATTTATTAGGAAAACATATATCTATTAATTGGCTTCTTATAGGTATAATATTGATTGGTATATTGGGAGCATTTTTTGGAGTATTGATATAAATGAATATTGTAGCGGAGATAAAAAATGATTAATATGTTTACTTATGTGAAAGAAGAACAAGATGTGTGTATGAATATTCTTGTGAATAGAAAAAGTATTCTTAAAGATTTTTTGGATTCATATAGTATTGATAAGCCTGAAAAAATAGTAGTTTTTACTACAGGATCTTCTTTGAATGCATTTTTATGTTCCAAATTATATATGGAAAAAATTTTAAACGTTGAAATAGAATATAAAAATCCTTCAGAGTTTGTTTCTTATTCAAATAAATGCAATGATGATAATGTTTATTATTTTGGAATATCTCAAACTGGAAGGAGTTCTTCCACAATAGATGCAGTGAAAAAAGTTAATAATTTTGAAAAGTCTTTTGCAGTTACTTGCTTTGATGATTCTTCATTAGCCAAAGTGTGTAAACATTTTATAAAAATAGATTGCGGTGAAGAAAAAATAGGTTTTGTTACTAAAGGTATGCTTTCTACTTCATTAACTTTAATGTTATTAGCATTAGAATTGGGGTTAATGAATTCAAATATTGATTTAGAAACATACAATAAAGAATTAAAGAAAATAGAAGAAGCTATATCAAATATTAATGAAGTTATAAATAGTTCTATTTCTTGGGTTGAAAATAATAAAGAAGAATTAATAAATGCTAAAAGATTAATTTTAGTTTCTTATGGTAGCTGCTTAGGGGTTGCTTCAGAAGGAGAGACTAAATTTACAGAAACTATTAGAGTTCCTGCATCATTTTTTGAAATGGAAGATTTTTTGCACGGGCCATGTTATGAACTTAGAGATGATTCTTCTATTGTAATTTATTTATCCTCAAATAATGAGATATTAAATAATAGAATAATTTCAATTATGCATTATTTGGATAAGTATGCAAAGAAAAGTTATTATTTTGGATATTCAGAAGGAAATAATCATTTAATTTTACCTAAAATAGATGAATATTTATCACCTATTTTATATTTAATTCCTATACAATATATTGCTTACAAGATTACAGAGTATAAAGGTATAGATTTAAATGTAAAAATGTTTCCGGATATGGATGAAAAACTTGGAAGAAAGACTTTATAAAATAAAAATTAAAGGAGAGTATAGCATGTTAAATTTTGATGAAGAAAATTATAGAAATATGTTAAAAGATGGTATTGCATTATCTGATTCTATTATAGAAATAGCAGATAAAATTGAAAAAGAAGGTTATGACAATATATTTTTATATGGTGTAGGAGGCTCATTATCTATAATGAAAGGTGTTGCAAATATAATGAGTCAAATATCAACAAAAATAAACTTTTATGCTGAAAGTGCTTCTTTTGTTGGAGTACTTAATAACAAAAGATTAACTGAAAAATCTTGTGTTATTATGGTTTCAAAGTCAGGAGATACAAAAGAAACTTTAGCAGCTGCAAAATTATTAAAAGAAAAAAATATTAGGATATTTTCTATAGTTGGAAAATCACCTTCTCCGATATCAGAACTATCATATTGTCATGTTGTTAATACTCAAAAAGTAGGATCTGAATTAATGTATATTATGCTATTAACTTTTTGTTTAAGATTAGCATATAATAAAAAAGAATATGATCTTTATCCTGAATTCATTAAGGATCTATCTAAAGTGCCTGATGAATTAATTAATGCTAAGAAAAAATTTGATCCTATAGCAGAAAAATTAGCTAAAAAATATTATAATAGTGATTATCAGTTATGGATTGGTACAGGTAATATTGCAAATGAAATATATTTATTCGCTATGTGTATTTTAGAAGAAATGCTTTGGATAAAGACAAAATCTATAACTTCAGAAGAATTTTTCCATGGTACATTAGAAATAGTTGAAAAAGATACTTTTGTAGGTTTGATAAAAAATATGGATAGTACAAGAGTACTAGATGAAAGGGTAGAAAAATTTGTAAGCCAAGTTACAGATAACTTATTTGTTTTGGATTTATATGATTATATTTCTAATACAATTAATAAAGAATTTTATTCTATATTATCACCTATATTTATGGCAACATTATGTTCAGATAGAATTGCTAATCATTTTTCTAAGGAAAAGGGTCATGATTTAAATATAAGAAGATACTACAGAAAACTAGAGTATTAAATTTTATATCTTAAAAAAGAGGATTATTATTTATTCTTATAATAATCCTCTTTAAATTTTCATTATCTGAATAATTGTGTTATATCATTTATAGTTATGAATATAGCCAAAGTTATTAAGAAAGCAGCACCTACAGCCTGTATCTTAGTTAAAACTTTTCTGTCTATAGGTCTTCTCATTATAAGCTCTATAAATGAAAATACTATCATTCCTCCATCTACTACAGGAAGAGGAAGAAGATTCATAAGGAAAAGTATTAAACTTATAGTAGCAGTAAATGAAAGTATAGTTCTAAGTCTGTATTCTACATCAACAGAAATAACTTGTGAAGAAATCTGTATTATTCTAACAGGGCCGCCTAAATTTTCACGTACTGATAATTTTCCAGTGAAAAGAAGTTTAAGTCCATTTATATATGATACTATATAGTTTCCTGTTTCTTTGAAAGCCTCTGGTATAGATTTTGGGAAAGGTGTTCCGGCAACTCTTTCTACTCTCATAGGAGTGCTTTCAAATTCTACACCTAAACTTCCGTAAGTTCCCATTGATTTTGAAGCTACAGGTTTTGGTATAGCCTCTCTTGTAATTTCTTCTCCATTTCTGATAAGTGTTATATTTATCTTTTGAGAAGCATTTTCCATAACTATAGGTCTGAAATCTGCTATATTATTTGCACTAATGCCGTTTATAGCTATGATTTTGTCTCCAGCCATAAGTCCAGCCTCTGAAGCAGCAGAATCAGCAACTACATTTTTGATTATAAGATCATCGCCGAAATATAATCCTAATACTCTCTCTCCGCTTAATGCCTTTAACATTTCTACAGAAGGTATAGTTACATTTAAAGTTTCTCCGCCTCTGTTTAATGTGAATGTTATAGCTTCAGCTGCCTTTTGTACAGCCTCATCATTTATTGTTTTTAGTATATCATTATCAGATTCTACTTTTATTCCATTTATAGCAGTGATAGTATCGCCGCTTTGTATACCGTATTCATAAGCTAAAGTCATGCCAGATTTTGCATGCATATATTTTCCGTCTCTGAATACTGATACAGTAGGGGAATATAAATCTATTTTTGAAGGAAGTGATACTAATATTGTAAGCAAAAGAAATGCAAACAAATAATTGAAAAATGGTCCTGCAAAATAAACTATTATTCTTTTTAAAGGAGACATATTTAAAAAATCTCCTTCTTCTACATTGCCGTCTTCAGAAATTTCACCTTTAAATTTACAGTATCCGCCAAAAGGTATAGCTGAAAATCTGAAATCTATTCCTTTAATTTCCTTTTTAAAAAGTATAGGACCAAAACCAATAGAAAAAGCTTCAGCCTTTATTCCAACTGCTAAGCCAGCAAGTAAATGCCCCATTTCATGAACAAATACAAGTACGCTTAATAGTATAATCGCACCTATCCAACTCAATTTGAACCTCCTAATAAATTATGATAGATTTTATAATATATTTTTTCTTATTAAGAATAATTACTAATTAGTATATATTAATATAAATTTATTTCAATATAATTTACCCAAAATAATAAGAAATATATTATATTATTTTTTTTTAATTTACAATAGATTTACATTCATTATTTTTAAATATAACAAACATATTTACAAAAAATATCAAATTTGCTAGATTTTGTATTATGAAAAGATCAATAATAATATTTTATCAATTATCAGTTTATTTATATTTGGCTGTAATTATCAGGTATTGAATCCTAATAATTAAAATTCTTCTAATAATAGTAATGAAGGAAATAACAATGGTTCAAATGAAGATAATTTTGGCAATGGTTCTGGAAACAATGCTGGAGAAAATAATTCTGGCGAAGACAATGATAACTCAGAAAATATTACGAAAACTATGTATTTTAAGTTCAAAATTTCTGGAAAATCTTCTCAAGAAGCATTTAATAAAAATGATATTTTTCCTAGAGAATTGAGTATAAAAAATTATGCTAATGATAAGACTTTCACTCATACAGGTAATTGGGGAGATCCAGGATATATTGTAAATTATTTATTTTGTGATGATAAAATAGGTAATAGTATGAGTATGCCTTTTTATGCCGGCGATGCCAAATTAGAAATTTTATACAAAGAAAAAGATACTGAAATAACATTTAAAGGATATATTTGGATTGGCAATTCAGGAACTCTATTTTTTAGGAATGATTTTTCTTGTACTGTATCTTTAAAAGATTTTGATGAGGTAAAAAATAATAATACAGCTTTAATTTCTATAGTATTGTATCCGGATAATAGTACATATCAATGTACATTTGATGGATTTGAAAGTAAATAGTTATATTAAGATATAACATAACTAAAAGGAAATTATTAATGAAGAAAATATTTAATATTGTAATATTATCAATGTTTTTATTTATTTTAATTGGATGCGGTACTAGCGGAGTATATAATCCTGGTAATTCTAAAATCATGTATTTTCAATTGAAAGTAGAAGGTGAATCGATGAATCAGGCTTTTAGAGTTGATGAAACTATGTATGCCAACAGAATAAGTATAGAAACGGATAATGGACAAACTTATACATATTCATCTGCAAGAGGGCCTTATTATTTTTGTAATAATAGAGATATGGGAAATACTATGACAACAGAATCATATATTAAATCAGAAAAATTATATGGTTCATATAGCGGAAATACTGGTTCTTTTGATTTTTATATATGGGTTGGATATGATGCTCATTTAATATTAAGAAGAAATATTTCTATAAAAATACCTTTAGATACTTTTAATGAAGATATTCATAAAAATACTGCTTTAATTACATTAAAATTATTGCCTGATGAGGATAGATATACATTCACACTTGATGGGTTTGAAAGCAAATAAGGTATAATAAAAACATATATCTATTTTATTTATGCATTCTAATATAATATCCGATTATATTTTTAATAGTTAAAATGCTGTTTTTTAATTTGATTATATAAAAAATTACTATATAATAATTGAAATTAATTAATAATATAAATGAATATAAGTTATTAATATGGAAGATAGTAAATCATATATTATAACACAAGATAGAGATTATTTTTTATCTCATAGCATTGAATATATTTCTTTAAAAAATTCTTCTATAAAGAAGATTTTAAAAGGATTAAAAAAAGATAATAGTATAATAAATATATTTTTATATGATGATGAAAAGAATAAATTATACGGATATTATGAAGTTGATTTGAATAATGATAAAAAAGAAACAGATAAAGATCACACTAATATTTATATAGAAGATAATTATAAAAGAAGACGCGGCATATATTATAAACTAGAAGAAAAGTATTCAGATTTTTCAGTATATGAAATAGATTCAAATACATTTTCAAAATTAAGAGATAGATTAGTTCTTTTGAATGATAATATATCTCAAACATTTTTTTCTTATAGTATAGAAAATGATATTTTTAAGTATAAGGGAATAGAAACGCACCCATCGCTTTATGTGGCAGAATATGAAAAGCATTTTGATTATAAAGCTTATGAAAGTATATATAAAGAATATTTGCGTTTGCTTAAAAACTCAAATAGTGAGAGCAATAATATAGATAAATATATAGAAATTGGAAGCTATTTAATGAATATGCTTATACCTGAAAAGGATTTTAGGGAGCATTTACTTGATGGATTTAGAATAGTTTATTTGCATGCTGATAATAATAATACATATAATATACCTTGGGATATATTATCTTATGAGGGTAAATTTATATCAGAGAATATAATTTTTTCTCATGCAAATGCTGCAAATATACTTCATCATAATAGCAAAAGAATCAGTAATAGAAAATTAAAAATGGCTATTGTTTCAATACCTAATGATGATATTACTTTTGATAAAAAAGAAATAGACAGTATTTTAATGCTTTCCAATGATGCTAAAAATATAGAAATAGATTTATACAAAAAAGAACATAATTATTTTGAGTTTATTAAAGTATTAGAGAGTTATGACATAGTTCATATAATAACACATGGATACAGTGACGGCATAAAATTAAGCGATGATTATATATTAAATTCAGTTGGGGCATTGGAAAATCCTCCATCACTTGTATTCATTAATGCATGCAATATGGAAGAAACAGATAATAATTTAACTAAATCATTATTATCATCTGGAGTTGGTACTGTAATATCTGGAATTGGTTCTTTAGCTGACGGCATGTATATAGATTTTATATACAGTTTTTATAGTAATTTGCTTCATAAACATGCTAGAATAAATACTGCTCAAGCATATTATTTTGCTTATGTTGAAGTTAAAGAGTTTTATAAAGGTTTTATACGCTATAGATTTAACGGAGTTCCTATATATGTTTAAAATGACGAAAATATTTTTTTTATTAATATTTATATTGCTGTTTTCATCTTGCAGCAATGATGATGATGTTACTCCTATAAGAAGCAGAAAGATTGCTCCTAAAATATCTACAGTATATAAATCGCCGGCTTATAATTTAAGAATAAAATATATTATACTTCATTATACTGCATTAGATGATGATTTATCTTTAAAAGTTTTGACAGATCCTGGAGTTTCAGCACATTATTTAGTAACTACAAGACCTGAAGATCCTATATATAAACTTGTAGATGATAATGACAGAGCTTGGCATGCTGGTGTTACAATGTATGATAACAGACATACTATGAATGATACTTCTATTGGTATTGAAATAGTTAATTTAGGATTTTTACAAAAAGTTACTAATACACATGAAGAATTATCAAGAATGACAAAAAAGGAAAGAGAGAATTTATTTTTTATTCCTTATGATGAATATATAGAATTTAAAGAAAGTCAAATAGAAAAAATAGTATACCTGCTTAATAATTTAATAGATAAGTACGGAGTAAAACCTTATAATATATTAGGGCATTCAGATATAGCACCATACAGAAAAAAAGACCCTGGCCCAAAATTTCCTTGGAAAAGACTTTATGAGGAATATAATTTAGGTATATGGTATGATGAATATGATTATACAAATTTCCTTAATGATGATCAATATAAAAAGGCAAAAGTGCTTGATATAAAAGAGGAATTTGTAAAATATGGTTATACAAGCATGCCTACTAATAATGTTTGGGATTTTGACTCAAGAAAAGTTTTATATGCTTTTCAATGCCATTTCAGACCAGAAAAGATAGACGGAAATATCGATAATGAAACTTATGCTGTTATTAGAGCTTTAAATGCAAAGGTGAAAAAAATTAATGAAATGGAAGAGCGTTCTAAAGCTAATAACTTCTTAACTAATACATTCTTCACCAATATATTTATAAGTAATAACATGATAAGTACAAATTGGAATTATATGTATACTAATAGTTTATTGAATAGAAATCAAAATTAAGGTTTTATTTATGGTAACAGTTTATATTGCGGCAAGAGATATAGGAAACTATAAAGATAATACAGAGAGATTAAAAGAAATTTTGATAGAAAGTGATATTATTTTAGTTGAAAGTTTCAGAGAGGCTACAACACTTTTTAAAGCATTAGATATCAAAAAAGACAGAGAATGTTTAATAGAGTTTAGCGAGCATACTAAGAAGGCAAAGGATATTGATGAAATAATAACTAAAATAATTAATTGTAAAACAGTTTCTCTTATAAGCGATTGCGGAACCCCCGTTTTGGAGGATCCTGGAAGATTGCTTATTGAGTATTGTTATTCGCATAATATACGTGTGCGTCCTGTAGCGGGGGTAAGCAGCGTTACTGCGGCAATTATGTGCCTTCCTTTCAATTTCAAAGAATTCTACTATGCTGGTCTTTTGCCTCGCGATGACAGAGAAAGAGAAAAGAAATTATCATATTTAAAAAGATTGAATGTTCCTGTAATAATTTTGGATACTCCTTACAGACTTGGAAAGGTTTTGAATGCTGTTAAAAAAGTTTATTCTAAAGACAGACAGGTTGCTTTATGTCTTGATATAACTACAGATAATGAAGAAATAATAATAGATGAAATAAGCAATATATGTGCTAAATATCAGGACAATAAAAAAAGAGAATTTGTATTGGTTATAAGTTAATTTTATATTCAAAATATACCTAAACAATTATATTTTGTCAAAAATAAATTTATATTTTTATTTTAATATCTGTGGCTTTGCCCACCGCTCTGCGTGCTTACGCAAGCCCCCACTTCTTTTGGTGACTCAAAGAAGCAAAAGGACTATATTTTATCTTAAATTAATTAATTATTTTTACATGTAAAACAATTTTAGTATGATTTTGTACTAATTTTATACTTGCACTTTCGCGAAGCGTATCCGAGCTTGCGAGGATATAGGTTCTTTGACGAAGTCCGCAGAGCGTATGCGGCGGGAAAAAGAACAACAAAAAAATTGACAAACTCTAAAATTTTTAGTATATATATTTAATAAAATTTTATATAAAAAATAAAAGGGGTATAGTATGTTAGCAGATTATCATGTACATACAGAGTTTAGCGATGATTCTAAATATCCGTTAGAAGAACTTATTAAAGATGCTATAAAATTGCATATAGATGATATTTGTCTTACAGATCATGTGGATTATGGTATTAAAGTTGATTGGGACAGCAGTAAAAATATAGAGTATAGAGGCAATGAACCTTTTGCCAATGTTGATTATGAAAAATATGCAAAAGATATAAAAAGAATGCAGGAAAAGTATGGCGATAAAATCAAGATAAAAATGGGGCTTGAATTTGGAATTCAAATGCATACTATAGATAAATATGAGGCATTATTTAAAAGATATCCTTTTGATTTTATTATTCTTTCAGTGCATCAGGTAAATGATAAAGAATTTTGGACTCAGGATTTTCAAAAAGGAAAGAGTCAAAAAGAATATAATGAGGCATATTATAATGAGATACTTGGCATTATAAAGAAATACAAAAATTATTCTGTATTAGGGCATCTTGATTTGATTGTAAGATATGATGAGAATGGTGTATATCCTTTTGAGAATGTTAAGCCGATTATAGAAGATATATTAAAAATAGTTATAAATGATAATAGGGGAATAGAGTTTAACACTTCATATCATAGGTATGGTTTGAAAGATACTACTCCTTCTATGGAAATTTTAAAATTATATCATAAATTAGGCGGTAAGATTATTACTATAGGAAGCGATAGTCATAAGCCGGAGCATTTAGGTTTTTATATAAAAGAAGCTAAAGATATTCTTAAAAGTATAGGATTCAAGCAGTTTTGCACTTATGATAAAATGATTCCGACTTTTCATGATTTATAAGAAATATTGACAATGATTCATCAAAATATATAATAAAAAATAAAATAATGGAGGTTTATATTATGGTATTAGATGAAGTAAGAAAATATTATGACTTAATAAAGTCTACAGAGTTAAGGGCTTTATATGATGATGATTTTCAATTCGAGCTTATAGAAAATGAATTGGATTTTGAAAGGCATATATCCGATTTAGATGAAAGCGAAAAATTGAAAGTTAGAAATGCTGTAGAAAATGAATTAAGAGAATCTAAAGGCATAGTTTTCTATAGTTCAGAGAGTGCAGGAGATGTTTATTCCAGTTTGGAAGATTTCTTAGTTTATTTACTCAATGAGATATTATATCAAAAATTATTGGTAAACACTGAAAGAGGAAAGTTATCTAGTAACTTTATGGAATTGGAAATCAGTATAAAAAAACTTCTTATATTGATATGGACTAAGTAATATTGTGTAATAAAAAAGGAGGAAAATTATGAAAAAGGTTTATGTATTATTATTGTTGAATTTTATATTTTTTGCTTCATGTAGCAGATCGGTAAAATCATCTTTTGAGGTTGTATCTTCAAGCAAAGAAGACAATAACATTAAAGTAGTAGTTGAGGCTAAAAAATCCGGAAGACAATCAGAGAATATATTCTTAATTACACAATTCTTAGATAATAATGATGTTATAGTTAATACTTCTATGTCTCAAATAGGGCCTATGATGTTTGATGCTGGTAAATATGAATTTAGTGTTCCAGTACCTACAAATTCTTTTGCTAAATATACTAATATGATAGATGAAATCGCTCCGGAAAAAGCAGAGAAGGTAGTATATAGAACTGGATATGGAAATAGTTTTTTCTCATATTGGATGCTTATGGAGATGATGGATAGTAGAAGACCTGTTTATTATGATACTTATGGCGACAGGAGAACTATTGACAGAGATTATTATGATGACAGATATACAACTGCTAGAAGAAGCGGCGGAGGTCTTTTCAACAGAAATTATTCTAAAAAGACAACTTCAGGTAATAGCAGTACAGGTTCGGGAGGTCTTTTCAGCGGAAGTTCTTCTAAAAAAACAACTGTAAATGATAATAATAGTACAAGTAAAAGACGTACATTATTTAAATCTGGTTCAGGAAGTTCAACAAGAAAAAAATCTACTTTCAGACGCTCATCAACTAGAAGAAGATAATTTTAAAATTTAATATTTTATTAACGCACGTTAAATAAAGCTAAAAATATGAATTTATTCGTGATTCAAATTTATTTATATTATTAAGTTAGTTTACCGTGCGGTAAATAGTTTTTTAAATCTAATCAATACTTGGGTGGGTGCTAAAATTTCTCATTAAGCCATAAATATAAATAATATTAAAATTCAAAATAAAGCATTAAATTTTAAAGGGCGGGGTATGTCAATAAAGTTTTAAACCTTAATTACATTTCCCCACCCTTTATGTTTATTATTTTAATTTGTAATGATTATTTTTTATTTCTTTAAAATTTAAATAGAATTTCTAACAGCCCACCCAAGAGTTTTTTAAATTTATAGTATATTCAGCGCACGTTAAGTAAAGCTAAATATATAGATTAATTTGTAATTCAAATTTTATTATATTGTTAATTTTGTTTACCGTGCGTAAAGTCATTTCAAACCATATTTATTTTGAAGATTTTTTATATTATTTTTAGCTATGTTATTATTAGAATCTAATTTCAAAGCCTTTTTATAATCTTTTAATGCATCTTTATACTGTCCTAAATTTTCTTTAGATACTCCTCTGTTATTATAAACATCACTATAACTAGGGTTTAACTCTATAGATTTATCAAAATCTTTAATAGCTTCTTTATATTGTCCTAAATTTCCTTTAGCAAGTCCCCTGTTATTATAAGCATTACTATCATTAGGGTCTAACTCTATTGCTTTGTCATAGTCTTTTATGGCTTCTTCATACTGTCCTAAAATTTTTTTAGCAATTCCTCTATTGCTATAAGCAGAACTATAATTATGGTCTAAGTCTATTGCTTTGTCATAGTCTTTAATAGCTTCTTTATATTGTCCTAAATTTTTTTTAGCAATTCCTCTGTTATTATAAGCATCACTATCATTAGGGGATAACTCTATTACTTTATCATAGTCTTTAATAGCTTCTTCATACTGTCCTAGATTATATTTGGCAATTCCTCTGTTATTATAAGCATCGCTATCATTAGGGGCTAACTCTATGGCTTTGTCATAGTCTTTTATAGCTTCTTTATACTGTCCTAAATTTTCCTTAGATACTCCTCTGTTATAATAAGCATTACTATAATTAGGGTCTAACTCTATTGCTTTATCAAAAGATTCTATAGCTTCTTTGTATTTTCTCTCTTTATGATAATTAATACCTTCTTTATAATATTTTTCTGATGATGACATATTTTACCTCAAATAATTTTTTATTATAAAAATAATATATTTCGTTTTTTAGTATTTTCAAGTTAATATTATTAAAAATCCCACCCTTTATATTTATTATTTTAATTTGTAATTATTATTTTTTATTTCTTTGATGTTTAAAAGAAATTGTTAACGCCCACCCAAGATTTTTTTAAATTTATAGCGTATTCACCGCACGTGGAATGAACTAAATATATAGATTCATTTGAAATTTAAATTTTATCATATTGTTAATTTTGTTTACCGTGCGTTAAATAATTTTTTAATCTAATCAATACTTTGGCGGGTGCTGTAATTTCTAATTGAGCCATAAATATAATTAACGTTATAATTCAAAATAAAGCAGTAAATTTAGAATGGCGGGGGTATGTAATTAAAGTTTTAAAGCTTAATTACATTTGCCCACCCTTTATATTTATTATTTTAATTTGTAATTATTATTTTTTATTTCTTTGAGGTATAAATAGAATTTCTAACAGCCCACCCAAGATTTTTTTAAATTTGTAATGCATTCACCGCACGAAGAATAAAGCTAAAAAATACATATTAATTTGTAATTCAAATTTTATTATATTGTTAATTTTGTTTACCGTGCGTTAAATAATTTTTAAATCTAATTACCACTTGGGGGGTGCTATTTAGCGAGTTTATCATTAGCAACAATAATAAATTAAATATATTTGCTTGCTTCTTTAATGCTGAGATTAGCCATGTTTTCTTTATGCCTTTCTATAAAATCACGAACCCAATCAGGATTAGTTTTACTGTAATCCCTTAAAGACCAGCCTATTGCTTTGTTTATGAAAAACTCTTTATTGTTTAAATTGTTTATTATTATTTTTTCTAATAATTCAGTATTAGTTTTATGTTTCCTTAAAAGCTGATGATCTATAGCTATTCTCCTAAGCCAAATATTATCAGATAAAGACCATTCTAAAAGTATATTATTGACAGACTCATCTCTTAAAGCAATATCACCTATAATTCTATCCAGAAAATCTATACTGTCCCACCAAGATTTTGTAAGAGCATATCCTTTTAATTTTTCTATATGACTTTTATTTAAATATTTCTTTTTTAAAATTAGATAATCTACAGCAGCATATTGAAATTCTCTGTATTTATTATCATAGCATTTGTCTGTGAAGTTGAAATCAATAAAATCTTTTTCATCTTTTGGAATAGTTTTAAATACTTTTTTCTCAGCTTCCTTTCTCTCTTTTGAATGAATACCTAAAAACTCAAAATTATTTTTCATGTACTTAGCCATGAAAACGGCTTCTTTTTTATTTCTTAATTTTTCAAATTCTTCTGAAAGAATAGTATATAAGTCGATCATTAAATGAAACCTTAAAATTATTTATCAAAAATATACTTATAAACATGTTCAGATAAAGGTATTCCATTTTTTAAATAATCAAAAGAACAAGCTTCTTTTCTCTCTCCGGGAATTGATATAGTTTCACCTTCTTTTAAAGCAGGTTCTTTTCTTATATCATCAATAAATGACTGAACAGTGTTTAAATAGGTATCCAAATCATTATAAACAGCAGGATCAACAACAAGCATAAATGTAGAAAGATTTCTCTTTTTGTCCATATCGCCATACATTTTCACTAAATTATTGCAGTATGCTTGTCCTATTAAAAGCCCAGTGAAAGCCTCTACCATAGTCATTATTAAATAACCTTTAACACCTCCAAAAGGAACAACATACCTTATTTCATTAGGATCACTGCTTGGATTGCCGTTTTCATCAACCCCCCAATGCATAGGAACTGTTTCATTATTTTCACGTGCTGTAAATATGCGTCCGAGAGATACCTCGCTTGTCGCCATATCTCCAAGTATAAAATCTTTTTTGCCAGGGAAGCCGTAGCTTATAGGATTGGTTCCGAAAAATGATCTCTTTCCGCCAAAAGGTATAACACAAGGATCTGTATTAACCATTATTAAAGAAACCTTATTTTGATGTATAGCCATTTTATTATAATAGCCTAAAGCACCTGCATGACTATTATTTTTTATTCCTATTAAAGCAATCCCCTGTTTTTCAACTGTTTCTAAAGCCCATTCCATAGCATACTGCGTTGCAACATGTCCGAATCCGCCGTCAGCATCCATTAATGCAAAAGAAGGTCTTTTTTCTTCTATATTGAATTTTGAATTTAAATTTATTCCGCCCGCTTTTATTCTTTCTATATAATGTTCAACTCTTAAAACTCCATGAGAATGTATGCCTCTTAGATCAGCGTAAATTAATAAATCTGTTACAATAGAAGCCTGTTCATTTGATACACCTGCTGCTTTGAATTTATCATATACTTTTTGCATTAAATCATTTACTTTTACTTTAACCATACACAAAACCTTTATATTGTAGTAAACATAATAGAGTTTACATAATTATAACTATAAAGTCAATAACTTTGATTATTTATTTTATTTATATCTGCAGAATAATGTATAAAATGTAGTATATATTACCTTACTAATTAAAATCGTATTTATTTTATATCAAATTCAAAAAATAGACATATTTGAATTTTTGTAGGATATGTTATAATGAGGCTAATAATAATTGGAGAGTTTTTATGAATAAAATATTTTTATTATTTTTAGTCTTTGCTGTAAATATATATGCTTTTGATGAGGGCTTTATATGGGGAGTAAAAGCAAATTTTAATGGCACAGCAACATTACCGTCTATGCAGGATTCTGATTTGAAAAAATTATCTATGAAGGATATGAATGGTGCTGTAGGATATACTATGGATGGAGAACTTGAATTAGGTTATTTATTTGGATCTGAAAGATGGTTTAATATGAATAATGAAAAATTCAGCGGTATGAGTTTATTCGGCTATTTAGGTATAGGAAATGGATTTTTGGGACAAAATTTTTCAGGTACTTTAACAGATGCCGGTACTCAAAAAGAAGTAAGAATATTTGTTAATTTAACTTATACTCCTGTAATGAATTTTGGGGTAGGTACTAGAGTATATTTATTGAAAAGCAGATTATCTTTGGGATTAATGCTTGGAGGTAAAGTAATACTTACAAAATCTCCTGAGGCTTATGTATATGCTGATGATCCATCTTCAGTAAATAGTATAGCAGATGTGAATTTACCTCAAATAGGACAAGTAGTTGTAAGCGATGCTTTCAATAAAAGTGTTACAAGACTTATGTTGAGCGTAAAATTTATGTTGGAATACAATCAGCCTATTACAGATAATGTTGAACTTGTACTTGGTGCTTATACTAGATTTAATATGTATAATCCTAAATATTTAATTATGCCTAGCTCTGTAGAAAAAGTTATTAATAAATTTGAAGGACAAGATGGTTCATTAAAATTAGAAAATACTAAACTTCCTTCATATTATATAAACTCTTTAGACTTTGGATTAAGTATAGGTTTTGCTTTCAGTGCTTCCAGCAAAGAATAAAATAACAAAAATTAAAATAAAAAGTAGGTATATTTAATATAATATACCTACTTTAATTTATAAGAGCTTTCAAAGTCAATTATCAATCATCAAATTCCTGACCTAATAACTGTCCGGATTTATCAATGTATAATTCCATCATATTATCCAATTTTACTTTATATACATTGTAATGTTCCATTTCTACTGCCCAAATTTGAGCCTGCGGATAAGTCTGTCTTGCTGTTGTTAATACTGCCTGAGGAACCTGATTAAGAGGTACATACCAGTCAGCGAATAAAGCAGAAGTACTTAAAACTGTTAAAGCTATTAATAAACAAAGTATTTTTTTCATATATATTCCTCCTTTTTTTATATATATAAAAGCTTTATTAATAATTAAATTAGTCGTCCCATTTTTGTCCTAATAACTGACCATTGCTGTCAATATATAATTCCATCATATTGTTTAATTTAATTTCAAAAGTAGTAAATTGTTTTTCTATTTTTACTATAGCAGCATTAGGATAAGTATTTCTTACTGTGTTCATAACATTAGCAGGTAATATAGTAGTTGGCATATTTCCATAACATTTTACTTCTTTCCAATCGCCATTAGGGAAGAAATTGATTTCTGTACCATTTTCTAAATATACTTCTATTTCCTCCCAATCTCTTTCTATATAAGTTACTTTAACATTAGCAAAATGCTGTTTGATAAAATTCTGAGCATTTTGAGGTATAGAAGATAATTGAACTCCGTAACCATATTGAGCATTGTTTCCGCTTTGCTGAGCATAAGGGTTTTGATAATTTTGCTGCTGATCTTGTACTTGAGGCTGACCATAAGGATCATATCCGCCTTGTTGTCCCTGCTGTCCGTAAGGGTCTTGATATCCTCCGCCTTGCTGATTATCATAATAACCGTCATATTGAGCAAATAATGAACCTGCACAAATTCCTAAAACAAAAATAATTGATAATGCTTTTTTTATAGTAGTCATAATACTCTCCTTTTTATAAAATGAATGTAAAGCCTATCTACATAGTAAGTAAATTATCTTTACAATTATATTATAGTACATTTACAGAATAATGTCAATTAAATTTACTGTTTTTTTACTAAAATTTTACAGTTTTTTATATTTATTTTATTAGTAAAAATTATATTTAAAAACTTATCAAAAAATTAAAAAAAATTTAATAATTTTGCGATTATATTTATTAAAATACGTATTATATATTGACATTTAGTATCTTTGCTATATGATTTTATGACAATTGATGGAAGGTAAAAATGTTTGATATAATCGCATCGCATCGCATCGCATCGCATCGCATCGCATCGCATCGCATCGCATCGCATCGCATCGCATC
>NZ_JAWLQI010000028.1:0-40745 GCF_036997785.1 Brachyspira pulli | reverse complement strand
TATATTAAATTAATTTTTCATAATTAGAATCTTATACCAAGCTGAGCACCCAAATCTACACTAGATAGTTTAAAGTCATAAGTTTTGCTTTTCATAAATGGTATATCATAAGCAATATAAATACCAGCTGTTAAATTAAGAGGTAAAATGAAATCAAGAGCAACTTTTACATAAGGTATAAAAGGTTTATTAAATTCTCTATATAGTTTTTGTATCATACATACTAGCTTGAGCTATTCCGTTTTCACCTCTTTTGTCATACATAAGTCCTGCTATAGGGAATTTAAATCCTCCGCCTACACCTATAGAAATAAAAGCTAAATCTATTCTAGGCATTAAACCAAGATTAAAACTGTCAAAAGAAGCACCGTATCTTCCTTTTTCACCTTTTAATCCGAAAGCAAATACATCTTTCTGATAACCTATATCAAGACCTATTCCTAAAGCTATATTGCTTATTCCAAAATAATATCCAGGTATAACATGAATACCAAATTCAAAACCAGCATCAGCTTTAGTGTATTTAGAAGCATCAGTTCCAGTGTATGTTCCTAAACTTACACCAAAAGGAAATAATATATTTACCTCAAATCCTGTTTTTGCCATCAGATTTCCACTTAATGCAATGATTAGTAAGCTTACAATTGTTATTATTTTTTTTATTTTTTATAGTCCTTTATATATTTTTTATTGTCATATATATTCGACAATCGCTATAATATATTTATAATAAAAAAAATTATGATAAAAAAAGAGGAATACATATTATTGAATATGCATTCCCCAAATATTGTTTTTTATTAATTAAATTTTTTATTAGAATCTTAAACCAACTTCAGTACCTAAATCGAAGGCAGACATTTTAATATTGTTGCCCGGATCTTTGTGTTCAACTAAAGGTATATCATAAGCAGCATATACTCCCAAAACTAAATTTAAAGGAAGCATAAAGTCAACAACACCTTTAATATAAGGTATATATGGATTTTTAAAGTTTTCTTTTATTTTATTTAAATTATATTTTTCAGAAGTTTCTGAGCCATTTCCTTCATTAAAATAGCTGCTTCCTCCTAAAGGTATTTTTACACCAGCACCTACACCTATAGAAACAAAAGCAACATCTAATCTAGGAAGTACACCTATCATTAAACTGTCAAAAGTTACTCCGCCTTTTAAAGTTTCGTCCATTGCAGCTTTGAATGCAAATACATCTCTGTTATATCCTAAATCTAAGCCTAAACCGAATGATAACATATCAAAACCAAAGTAATATGCAGGCTGAACATGAACACCAAATTCAAATCCGACATCAGACTTTAAATTTTTAGCATCATTACCGCTAAAATGACTGAAACTTGCTCCAAGAGGCACCATAATACCTAAACCAAAACCTGTTTTTGCCATAAGTCCGCTGCTTATGCTCATTACTAATATACTTGTTATTATAATAAATTTTTTCATTGTATTTTCTCTCCTAAAAAATTGTATATATCTATATAGTAAATTATAGTTGTTAAGAAAAATAAACCATATATAATTTGATTTTTGTTTATTTATTCTATATGCTATAATGTTATTTGAATTATTAATTGTTTTTAGATTGTAAGAGTATTCTAACTTTTTTGCAAGTTATTTTTTATGTTTTTTAACTTTCGACTAAATTGTTAAAAAGTACAAAAATGATAAAATAGGATTGCAATAAATAGAAAATAATTATATGTTGTTTTAACGAGGTATTTAAATTTTGGTTTAAAATCTAATAGTTAGATAAAAAAATCTAATAAGGACTTAAATAAATATGCAAGAGAAAATTAACGAATTAAGAAAAAGAAAAGAAAAAATAGAAGAAGGCGGCGGAAAAGAAAAAATAGAAGAACGCCACAAAAAAGGTAAATTAACAGCTAGAGAACGTATTTTGCAGCTTTTAGATGAAGATACTTTCTGTGAGATTGATGCTTTTATAGAGCATAGATGCAGTGATTTTGGAATGGAAAAGAACAAAGTTGCTGGAGAAGGTGTAGTTACAGGATACGGTAAAATTAATGGAAGACAAGTATGCGTATATGCTCAAGACTTCACTGTAATAGGCGGTTCATTGGGACAAATGCATGCTGCTAAAATTTGTAAAGTACAGGATATGGCAATAAAGCTAGGCTGTCCTTGTATTGGTATCAATGACTCAGGCGGAGCTAGAATACAAGAGGGTATTGACTCTTTAAGAGGTTATGGTGATATATTCTATAGAAACGTTCAGGCTTCTGGTGTAATTCCTCAAATATGTGTTATTATGGGACCTTGTGCCGGCGGTGCAGTTTATTCTCCTGCTTTGATGGACTTTATACTTATGACTGATAAAACTGCTAACATGTTCATTACTGGCCCTCAAGTAGTAAAAGCAGTAACAGGCGAACAAGTTTCAGCTGAAGAACTTGGAGGAGCTTTTGTTCATAGTAAAACTTCCGGTGTTGCTTCTTTGATGTTCCCAGATGAAATTTCTACTTTAGAAGGTGTAAAAAAATTACTTTCTTATATACCTCAAAATAATTTGGAAGATGTACCTTTAGAAAATACTGAAGATGATCCTAATAGAACTGATGAAGAATTATCAAATATACTTCCAGACAGCCCTAATAAACCTTATGATGTTAAAGAGATAATAAAAAGAGTAGTTGATAATGGTGAGTTTTTTGAACTTCAGCCTTTATTTGCTACTAATATAGTTATATGTTTTGCACGTCTTGATGGTAAATCTGTTGGTATAATAGCAAATCAGCCTAATTCTATGGCTGGTGTATTAGATATTAATGCAGCAGATAAAGCAGCAAGATTCATACGTTTCTGCGACAGTTTCAATATTCCATTGGTTACTTTAGTTGATACTGCAGGATATTTACCTGGTGTAGGTCAGGAGCATAATGGTGTTATTAGACATGGTGCTAAACTTTTATATGCTTATTCAGAAGCTACTGCCCCAAAAATTACTCTTATTATAAGAAAATCTTACGGCGGAGCTTATATAGCTATGTGTTCTAAACATTTAGGTGCTGATATGGTTTATGCTTGGCCTTCTGCTGAAATTGCTGTTATGGGCCCAGATGGTGCTGCTAATATCATATTCAAGAAAGATATAGATAAAGCAGATGATCCTAAAAAAGTTAGAGCTGAAAAAATAGAAGAATACAAAAAAGAATTTGCTAATCCTTACAGAGCTGCAGTTAGAGGCTATGTTGATGATGTAATAGAACCAGAATATACTAGAAGCTATCTTATTAATGCTTTACATTTACTTGCAAGCAAAAGAGAAACTAGACTTCCTAGAAAACATGGTAATATACCTCTATAAGTTTATTTGATTAATAATTATTAAGGAGTTATTAAAAATGGAACATAATGCGGCTATTGCCATATTTGGTATAATGTCTGTTTTGATTGTTGCTTTAGTTTTCTATATATTGTCTATAATTTTGGGTATGATTTTCAAAACTAGAAATATAAAGAAAGAAGAAGAAATCATTAAAGTAGTAGAAGAAAGCAAAACTAAAGAAGAAGATTTACTTGATGATACTGAACTTGTAGCAGTAATAACAGCTTCAATCTCAGCTTATACAGGTATGTCTAATAATAAATTCATTATTACATCTATAAAAGAATCTAAAACTCCTATATGGGGAATGGTAGATAGAGTAAATAAAGTTAATTAAAAATAGGGAGAAATAATTATTATGATTAAACAATATAAAATAACTGTTAATGGAAAAGTATACGATGTATCAGTAGAGGAAATCAAATCTGAAAAAAGTAAGCCGGCAGCTACTGCAGTAAATACAGCAACTCCTGCAGCAGCTCCTAAACCAGCAGCAACTACAACTGCAGCAGCTCCTGCTCCAAAAGCAGCTGTAGCTATAGATGAAAATGCTATATCAGTAAAAGCAACTATGCCTGGTACTATATTATCATTCAATGTGGCAGTTGGAGACAAAGTTGAGGAAGGTCAGGTTGTAGCTATATTGGAAGCTATGAAGATGGAAAATGAAGTTACAGCTCCTGCTTCAGGTGAAGTAAAATCTATACATGTTGAAAAAGGCTCATCTGTAGTTGAAGGTCAAGTTATATTACAAATTAAGTAATATTAAGGGGTAAATATGAATAATGCTTTAGGTTTGGATTTTAACAATTTACTTACAGGTTTTTATCCGCCAACTATTGCCCAAATTATAATGATACTTTTAGGTGCATATCTTATATATATGTCCATCTATTATAAAAAGAAACCTTTACTTCTTCTTCCTATGGGTGTTGCTATATTAGCAGCTAATATGCCTTTGCCAAAGCTTACCGAAGATGTTGTAACAAGTTTTTTAGGTTTTTTACATAGTGGGGCAGATAGCGGAGTTTATCCAGTATTGGTATTTTTTGCTGTAGGTACTATGATAGATTTAGGTCTTGTACTTGCTGACCCTAAGAATTTCTTTATAGGAGCAAGTTCACAAATAGGAATATTGATAGTATTCTATATTATGAGTTCATTAAATGTGGGTGAAGGTTTATCTGCTGCTGCTTCAATTATAGGTGCTGCTGATGGTGCTTTAGCTATGTATATGAGTTCATTAATTACAGAGCCTAAATATTTTGCAGCTATTGTTATGGCAGCTTATTTATATATGGAACTTCTTCCTTTATTACAATCAACTCTTACAAAAGTTTTAACTACTTCTAAAGAAAGAAAAATTCCTATGAATTATTTAAGACAAGTATCAAGAGGCGAGAAAATTATATTTGCTGTTATTGCTATGGGGCTTTGCGGTATATTCTTAGCTAATTCATTCCCTCTTATAGCTGCACTTTTATTCGGAAGTATTTTAAGAGAATCTGATATTATAAAGAATTTCTCTATAACTTTACAAAAGTCATTAACTGGAATACTTACAATGCTTATTGGTATAGCTATAGGTTCTTCTGCTACTGCTGAATATTTCATGACTTTCAATACTATTATCATATTTGTATTTGGTTTATTGTCATTGATATTGAGCACTACTATAGGTATAGTTACTGCTAAGATTATAAATATATTATCAGGCGGTAAAGTTAATCCTATAATAGGTTCTGCAGGTTTAAGTGCTTTTCCAGTACCTGCTTGGGGAGCCCATGTTTACGGACAGGAGAATAGTTCTTCTAACTGTTTGCTTCTTCATGCTATGGCAGTTAATATTTCCGGTATAATATCAGGTGCTGTTGTTATGGGTATACTTCTTACTTTCTTTCATTAATTAAGATTATTAAATTATTTTTATAAATGAATTTTAAGCCTTGCTGTTGATATTAAAACGGCAGGGCTTTTTATATATACCTAAACAACTATATTTTGTCAGAAATAATTTTTTAAATCTTAAATATCTGCAGGGCTTTGCCCTTACGAAGTACACAGCGTGCAGCACCCCACTTCTTTTGCTACCGAAGGAAGTGCCTGCGACCATAGGAAGTCCTTTAGGGTGGTATTGCCACAAAGAAGCTTATATCCTCGACAGGCTCGGATACGCTTCGCGAAAGACTGCATTTTTGACATAAATCTTGGTTTTACTTCACATTTCAAACAAAACTTAATAATATTTTATACTATTAATAAACAAAAATTAGATTTACAAAAAAGTAAAAATTGACAAAATATAGTTGTTTAGGTATATTCTAATTTATTAATTACAATTTGCTTATTAAATCATTATATTTATCTATATCTAAATTGATTTCATTTAGTATTTTACGCATTAAAGGTCTTGATATTACTTTACTTGAATGAAAAGGAAGAACAGTACATCTTCCGTCTTTATGTTTATAGAATACATGACTTCCTTTTTGTCTATCCTTGATAAAACCTAATAACAATAAAAGTTTTTCAATAGTTTTAGCGTCTTTTAATATAAGCCTGCTCATACCAATTCTATTTCTTCTATTTTTACAAATTCAGGTATAGTATTAATTTCGTCACTATCCATTTCTTCAAGACATAAATCCAAAACTTCTTTTAACTTTATATATAATTCCTCCAAAGTGTCAGCCTGAGTATGTGCTCCTGCGATTGAAGGAATATATCCTACATATACATCAGTTTCTTTATCGTATTCTATATATGCAAAGAATTTTTTATTCATAAGTTTAAGCCTTTATATTTGTTAAAGATATTATAACAATAATCAAAGTAAATTACCAGCAATGCAGCATTTATCTAAAACCGTATTGATTTTGAATATTTTTTATATTATTTTTAGCCTCAATATTATTAGGATTTAATTCCAAAGCCTTTTTATAATCTTTTAAAGCTTCTTTGTACTGTCCTAAATTTTGTTTAGAAAATCCTCTGTTATTATAAAAATCACTGTCATTATTATTTAACTCTATAGCTTTATTATAATCTTTAATAGCTTCTTGATACTGACCTAAACCATATTTAGCATTTCCTCTATTAAAATAGGCATTAGGATTATTAGAATCTAATTCTATAGTTTTATTATAATCTTTAATAGCTTCATTATATTGTTCTAAAGATATTTTTGAATTTCCTCTATTATAATAAGCATCAGCATTATTAGGATTTAATTCTATTGCTTTGTCATAATCTCTAATAGCTTCAAAATATTGTAATAAACATTCTTTAGTAAGTCCTCTGTTATTATAAGTATTACCATCATTAGGGTCTAACTCTATCGCTTTGTCATAATCTTTGATGGCTTCAAAATATTCTTCTAAATGATATTTAGCATTTCCTCTACTAAAATAGGCATTAGGATTATTAGAATCTAACTCTATAGATTTATTATAATCTACAATAGCTTGTGAATACTGACCTAAATTTAATTTAGAATTTCCTCTGTTGCAATAAGCATAACTATTATTAGGGTCTAGCTCTATTGCTTTGTCATAGTCTTTAATAGCTTCAAAATACTGATTTATTTTATCTTTAGAAACCCCACGGTGTATGTAAGAATTACTATAATTAGGGTTTAAGTCTATGGCTTTGTTGTAATCTTTAATAGCTTCTAAATATTCTCCTAAACTATATTTACTAAGTCCCCTACCAATATAAGAATTAGTATGATAAGAGTTTAATTCTATAGATTTATTAAAATCTTTAATAGCTTCTTTGTATTGTCCTAATTGTGCTTTAGCTATCCCTCTATCATTATAAATATTATAATCATTAGTATTTAATTTTATTGCTTTATCAAAAGACTGCACTGCTTCTTCATATTTTTTTTCTTTACAATAATTAACGCCTTCTTCATAATACTTTTCGCTGTCTTTATATGATGATAGTTTTTTATTAATTTCTTCCAAGGCTTGTTTAGCTTCATTATAATTAGGGTTTAATTCTAATGCTTTTTTATAATCGTCTATTGCCTCACTATAGAGTCCAATTTCTGCTCTTAAATCGCCTCTTTCTTTATAAAGCTCAAAATCATCGTCTGTTCTTTCAAGAAATTTATCCAGCCTTTTTAAATTCTTGATATCTCTTTCACTCGTATTGTTAAATTTATTTTTATCATAAGAAAAACTACTAATAAAATCTGTATATGTATAAAAATCATCTTCGCTTACATTTTGTATTACATAAACCAATGTTGATATATTGGTGCTTGCTTTCATTATTCTATTTAGTTCTTCATTGAAAGTTTTTATTTTGCTATTAAATCCATTAAAATCAGTATAGCTTTCTGCACTGATACTGCTTAAAAAATTATTTATTTCTTCTATGTATTTTCTTGTTTCTACTATTAAATCTTCTCTTACATCTTTGAATTTGTTTTTCTCAAAATCTTCCAATTCTTTTTTACATCTTTCTATATGTTTTTCAAAAAAGTAGTTAATAATAGACATACATAATTCCTAGTATAAAATTATTTATATTATAATACAAAAAATAGTTAAATACAATAATAATGTATAAAATTTTACGCACGGTTAGCTAAGCTCTATATATAATAAAAATTAAAATTATGAATCTATCTATATTTTAAATTATATTCTCCGTGCGGTAGTTACATTGTAAATTTAAAAAATATGGGTGGGCAGCTATAATAAGAGTTTTGATTTTAAAGAAGAATAATTTATAAATATCAGAAGTTATTGAAAGGGTATAGGGCGGGCATGCAAAAAACATTCTTCAATTATGAAATTAATTACATTCCCCGCCATTTATTCCTTACTATTATCTTTTGAATTTTAATATCAATTTTTTAATTTGCTTAATTATAAAATTAATATTATTAGATGTACATAAAGTTTAATTCAAACCACCATATCTATTTTGAATATTTTTTATATTATTTTTAGCGTATTCATTGTTAGGGTCTAATTCCAATGCCTTTTTATAATCGTTTAATGCATCCTTGTACTGCTCTAAATTTTCTTTAGATACTCCTCTGTTGTAATAAATATAACTATTGTTAGGGTCTAACTCTATCGCTTTGTTATAGTCTTTAATAGCTTCAGCATACTGTTTTAAATAGTTTTCAGTATATCCTCTCATATAATAAGCATCACTATAATTAGGATCTAAATATATTGCTCTATCATAGTCTTTAATAGCTTCAAAATGCTGTCTTAAAGAATATTTAGCATTTCCCCTGTTATAATAAGCTATTGAAAAATTCGGGTCTAACTCTATTGCTTTGTCATAGTCTCTAATAGCTTCAGCATACTCATATAAATATAAATTTATATTTCCAAATACTAAATAGATTTCAGCATTATTTCTATCTAACTCTAAAGCTGTTTCTGCATCTTTTTTTGCTTCTTCGTATTGTTTTAAACACTCTTTTACTCTGGCTATTGCACTATAATATTTTGATTTACTATCATCTAATTCTATAGATTTATTAAAAGACTGAACAGCTTCTTCATATTTTTTCTCTTTAAAATAATTTATACCCTCCTCATAATATTTTTCACTTTCACTATTGAAAATATTTCTGTTTTTTATATTTGTTATTTTTTTATTAATTTTTTTTAGAGCATTTTTAGATTCATCATAATTAGGGTTTAATTCTGATGCCTTTTTATAATCATCTATTGCTTCATTATAGAACCCAAGCTCTGCTTTTAAATCTCCTCTTTCTTTATAAAGCTCAAAATCATCATTTATTTTTTGTAAGTACTTATCTAGCAATTTTAAGTATTTTATATCTCTTTCACTAGCATTATTAAATTTATTTTCATCATAATAAAAACTACTAATAAAATCTGTATATGCATCAAAATTATCTTCACTTGCTTTCATTATTCTGTTTACTTCATCATTAAAGAATTTTATTTTGTTATTAAAGCTGTTAAAATCAGTATCACTAATACTACTTAACAAATTATTTATTTCTTCTATGTATTTTCTTGTTTCTACTCTTAAATCTTCTCTTACTTCTTTAAAATTATTATTTTCAAAATTTTCCAATTCTTTTTTACATCTTTTTAAATGCTTTTCAAAAAAATAATTAATAACTAACATTGGCAATTCCTTATACAAATATTATTAATATTATAATACAAAAAATAGTTAAATACCATAATAATGTATAAAATTTTACGCACGGTTAGCTAAGTTCTATATAATAAAAATAAAAATTATGAATCTATCTATATTTTAAATTATATTCTCCGTGCGGTAGTTACATTGTAAATTTAAAAAATCTGGGTGGGCAGCTATAATAAGAGTTTAGATTTTAAAGAAGAATAATTTATAAATATCAGAAATGATTGAAAGGGTAGAGGGTGGGCATACAAAAAACATTCTTCAATTATAAAATTAATTACATACTCCTACCTTTATTCTTTATTACCAGTTTTTGAATTGTGATATCAATTTCCTAATTGCTTAATTATAAATTTTAGCACCCGCCCAAGTGCTGATTAACTTTAAAATTTCTTTCCCGCACGGTGAGCTAGATTAACAATATAGTAAGATTTGAATTACAAACAAATCAATATTTTTAGCTTTACTTAAATTCCAGCCCTTTATACTTTGTTATCAACTTTGTAATTTTAATATCTATTTCTTAATTTACTTAATTAGAATTTTTAGTACCCGCCCAAGTGCTGATTAACTTAAAAATGCTTTTACTGCACGGGGACAAAATTAACAATATAGTAAGATTTGAATTATCAATATTTATATTTTTGGCTTTATTTAAATTCCCGCCCTTTATTCTTTATTATCAGTTTTGAATTTTAATATCAATTTCCTAATTACTTAATTAGAATTTTTAGCACCCGCCCAAGTTTTTATTAACTTTAAAACGTTTTCCCGCACGGTGAACTAGATTAACAATGTAATAAAGTTTGAATTACAAATAAATTTATATTTTTAGCTTTACTTAAATTCCAGCCCTTTATACTTTGTTATCAACTTTGTAATTGTAATATCAATTTCCTAATTACTTAATTAGAATTTTTAGCACCCGCCCAAGTGGTGATTAACTTTAAAATTTCTTTCCCGCACGGTGAACTAGATTAACAATGTAATAAAGTTTGAATTACAAATAAATTTATATTTTTAGCTTAATTCTGCGTGCGGTGGATAATTAATAAATTTAAAAAAAATTATAAAATTAGGCTTAAAATGATAAAAAAATTTGTTTAACTATTAGCATACGATTAATAATTTTAAGGAGTTTATTATGTCAGGTAATGCTAATATAGTTGTTATGGAAGGAAGATTAACTAAAGACCCTACTTATATGAAAACAAAAAATGGAAAATCTTTATGTAAGTTTTCTATAGCAAATAACAGATTTTATTATATGAATGGAACTTTACAAAAGGAAGTTTTCTTTTTTGATTTAGTTACTTGGGGATATACTGCTGATAAAGCTGCTGTAAGTTTGTTTAAAGGAAGGCATGTATTAGTAAATGGTGAATTAAGACAAAATGTTTATACCGCTAAAGACGGCACTAAAAAAAGCAGTGTTTATATATTAGCATTGGATATAAAAAATTTAGATAAGAAGTCTATAGGTAATACAACATATACCCAAACTGCTAATAATCAAACAGTATCAGATTTTATTGAGGAAAATCTTGAGGAAGTATTTTAGAATCTTTAATAAATTGTATTAATTCTTTTTTTAAAGTTTCTTCATCTCTGTCAGCATTTATATGATGCATATATGGTTCATTGAAGGAAGAAAATATTTCATCAACTTTTTTAAGATAGGTTTCATTTTCAAATCTATCTACGAAGCCTCTTTTTTGCATGATTCTGTTTAAAGCAGTTTCTATAGGAAGATGGAATATGAATACTAAATCAGGTTCTATAATGAAATCTTTATGCAAATTATATATATACTCTTGATCAATGCCTTTAGTACCTTGATAAGCTATAGAGGAGTACATATATCTATCAAGAACAACTACATATCCGTCATTAAGAGCAGGTTTGATCATGTGTGTTATATGCTCTTTTCTATCTGCTATAAAAAGAGATAATTCTTCTTCAGGTTTTAAATCTTTAGAAAGCATGCTCTCTCTTAATTTAGAACCATAATATGCATGAGTAGGTTCAAAAGTATATATTGATTTTATTCCAATATTATTTAATTCATTTGCAATATTCATACCATGGGTAGATTTACCAGAACCATCAATACCTTCTAAAACTATTAATTTGCCGTCCATAAGCTTCCTTAAAAATTAAATTACCTCGTATAAAATATAACAAAATATATAAATAAGAAAATGATTTTATTTGTTTTTTATCTTATTTTTAGTGTTGCTATCCCTATAATAGCTGCAATTATACCTATTATGTAGAATCTGAATACAACTTGAGTTTCTTTCCAGCCTGATTTTTCAAAATGGTGATGTAAAGGAGCCATTTTAAATATACGCTTTTTGAATAGTTTATAAGAAAATACTTGTAATACTACACTTAAAGCCTCTGCTACATAAACAGCACCTATAATGAGAAGAAGTAATTCATGTTTTATAAATAAAGCTATGATACCTAAAACTCCTCCTAAAGATAAACTTCCTACATCTCCCATAAATACCTGTGCTGGGTGAGCATTGAACCATAAGAATCCTAAACCTGCCCCTATTAAAGCACCTACAAATACTGTCACTTCTCCAGCATCTGCTATAAAAGGTATTTTTAAATATGTTGCTATGAGTGAGTTTCCTGATACATAAGAGAGAACAGCTAAAGCTATAGACATTATTATTAAAAGCCCTATAGCTAAACCGTCAAGTCCGTCAGTTAAATTTACAGCATTACTCATACTTACAACTACAAATGTAGCAAAAGGTATGTATAAAATTTTTAAGTCTATGTATAAAGTACTGGCAAATGGAATAAATACAGTAGAAGAAGGAACCTGTGCCACTTTTACTGCTTCTAATACTCCGATACCTTGATTAAGTTCAAAAGTCATTAAGAATGTTGATTTATCAAAATAATATAAATAAACACCTATTATTATACCTACGAAAGTTTGGAAAAATATTTTATATTTACCAGGCAAACCTTTGGAATTTTTATATTTTATTTTGAGAAAATCATCTAAAAAACCAGCTATAGAAAGTATTACTAATGATAAAGTGAGCAGTATTATTTTTAAGTTATCTAATTTTCCCCATAAAAGTATACTAATTAAAATACTTCCTACAATGAATATACCACCCATAGTAGGAGTTCCTGTTTTTACTAAATGTGTTTCTGGGCCGTCATCTCTTACAACTTGACCAAAATGCAGCTTTCTTAATTTTTCTATAATTCCCGGAGCAAATAAAAGTACTAATATCAATGCAGTGGCAACTGCACCTGCAGTTCTGAATGTAATATATCTAAATATGTTGAAACCAAAAAATGACTCTCTTAATGGATAAAAAATTTCGTATAACATTAATAAACAACCTTAAAATTTAAAAAACTTAATTTATTTCCAATATACTATTATATATAAATTATTTTGTCAATTAAAAATATTATGTTAATTAGTTAAATTTAACTAAATTTGTATTAAAATAATAAAAATATATAAGATATTTGGTTATGTACTTATCAGTATTTATAATATGATTAAATAGAAAGTTGTAAAATATAATTTAGAAGAATTTTTATTTAAAATAAAAAACAGAGAGATAAAAGCTAAATCTCTCTGTTTTATTTATATAGAAATAATATTTAATTAAATAATTATGCTAAGAAACCTTGTATTACTGGCATTAATATTTTTAATAAAAGAAGTGCTGATAATATCCAAGTTAATAAAGATATATCTTTACTTTTACCAGAAACAAATTTTAATATAGTGAATGATAATACTCCGAAAGTAATACCTTCAGCTATACTATAAGCGAAAGGCATAAATATTATACATATAAATGCTGGAATAGATTCTGTATAATCTCCGAAATTAATTTCTAATATAGGAGTCATCATGAATAAACCAACTATTATCAAAGCAGGAGCAGTTGCAGCACTAGGTATAGCTAAGAATATATGTGATAAGAATAATGATATAGTAAATAATATAGCTACTACTAAAGAAGTTAAACCAGTTTTTCCGCCTTCAGCAACACCTGAAGCACTTTCTACATAAGTAGTAACTGTAGAAGTACCTAAACAAGCACCTACTACTGTACCAACAGCATCAGCAAATAAAGCCTGTTTACATCTAGGAACTTCTCCGCCTCTAGTAAGCATATTAGCTTTAGTACAAACTCCTACCAATGTTCCTACAGTATCAAACATATCTACGAAAAGAAAAGTAAACATCACTATAAACATATTAGAACTGAATATATTGCTGAAATCAAGTTTAAAAGCTATAGGTTCTAATGAAGGAGGTATAAAACTTGCATGAGGAGAAAGTTTTGTAAGCCCCATAGGAATGCCTATTATAGTAGTAATAAATATACCCAAAAGTATAGCTCCTTTAACATTGTAGGCAAGCAAAATAGCTGTTATAATAATACCCAATATTGCAAGAAGTCCGCTTCCGGAAGTAATATTTCCGAGACTTAGCAAAGTAGAATCATTATTAACTATTATTTTAGCATTTTGAAGTCCTATAAAAGCAATAAACAAACCTATTCCCACAGAAATAGCTCTTTTCATATTAACAGGTATACTATTAACTATAGCCTCTCTTACATTAAATAGAGTAAGGGTAATAAATATAATACCTTCTATGAATACTGCAGTTAAAGCTGTCTGCCAGCTGTATCCCATACCAAGAACTACAGTATAAGCAAAGAATGCATTTAATCCCATACCAGGTGCTAATGCGAAAGGTAAATTAGCAAGTAATGACATTATTAATGTAGCTATTATTGCTGATACTACAGTAGCAGTAAATACAGCACCTTTATCCATACCAGTAGTACTAAGTATGTCTGGGTTTACAGCCAATATATAAGCCATAGTCATAAAAGTTGTAATACCTGCTATGACTTCAGTTTTTACATTGCTGCCATGCTCTTTGAGCTTGAAAAACTTTTCCATAAAATATATCCTTTAATTTTTTTATTCATATAATACAAATAAACTATATGAAAGCTATACTATATACAAAATTAAAAATTTTGCAATATTTTTTTTACTATAAATTCATTATATCTGTTTTAATACGCTCTTATTTTTTATAATAATGAATACTATTAATGATATTTTTATAGTTCCAAAGAATCTAAAAATTCTAATTTTCTTTCATTCTGTTCATTATCTCCGCCTTCATGTCCATTAAAAGTGTAAACATTGATAGATTTATCTCCAGCATAATTGTTATAAGCGGCAAATACTGTTGAAGGAGGGCATATTATATCCATTAATCCTACAGAAAATAATGCTTTTACTTTAGAACGTTTGGCAAAGAAAGCTCCGTCAAAATATGATAAAGTTTCAAAAGCAGTTTTTTCGTACATTCTATTAGTTTTGCAAAATCTAGCTATTTCATTATAAGGCAAAGTATCTGTGATAGTACATGCTCTTTTATAATCGCATAGGAAAGGAACATCAATCATAGCAGCTTCAATTTTTTCTTTAGTCAAAGAAGAAAGTCCCAAAACTGCAAGCGATATACCGCCGCCCTGACTTCCTCCGCTTATTACAATTTTATCTGTAAGAGTATGTTCTTTAGCAGCTTCTATCGATTTAACGGCGTCAATAAAAACTCTTTTATAATAATAGTCTTTTTTATCATGTATTCCCATAGTAAGAAAACCGTCAGCATGAGGAGATGAACCTACAGGGTCTGGAGTTATTGCTCCGTTTCCGCCTTCTGCTCCCTGACCTCTAACTTCCATTACAAATACGCTATATCCAGCAGATGGGTATAATAAATGTTTATTAGGATAATCGCGTCCTCCGCCATATCCGGGGTAAGTTATTACACATGTTAATTTTTCATTTCTTTCTCTAGCGTATTTTGGTGCTATATACCAGCCGTTTATTGTATGCTGTGAATAACCTTTGAAGCTTACACTCCATACGTCAAATAATTTTAAATGAGTGTCTATTAAAGTGTATTGAGCTTCTGTTTTATGATTATTCTCTTTTAATGTATTAGTCCAAAATTCGTCAAAATCTTTAGGTTCTTCCGCAGAGCCTTTATATTTATATAGTTCATCTAAACTTAAATCAAAGAATGCCATAATTTAATCCTTATAAATTTATACTGATATTGAAGTATAGTACAATTTGATTTTTTTTCAATTATAATAACATTTATAATAAACGCACGCAGAGTAAAATTGACAATATAATTTTATTAATAATACAATTTTGATTTATTATTTAATTTTGTTCACCGTGCGTTGAATGCATTTTAAAGTTAATTTAAACTTGGGCGGGTGTTAAAAATACTGTTTAGGCTTTATTGTAAAAATATATTATATTTCAGTATTTAGTAATGAAGGAAAAAGGGCGGGGTATGTAAATAATTTTTTAAAGCTTAATTACATTTGCCCACCCTCTATCTTTTATACTTTAATTTGTAATATAAATGTTTATTTTCTTCAATATTTTAAACAGATTTTTTAACCCCCACCCTAATTTTTTTTAAAATTGTTATGCAATTACCGCACGCAGAACAAAATTATCAATATAGATTTATTAATAATATAATTTGATTTTTTATATAGTTCCATTCACCGTGCATTGAATACTTTATGAATTTAATTTAGGCTGGAAGTGTGATTTTATCTCTTTGACAAAGTGATGAATTTAGTATATTATAAAATTCTATTAAATTTTTTAGAGAGTTATTATAACAATATGAAAAAAGAAAAAAAAGAAGAAGCTGTAAGACTTGTAAAAGTAATATTAGAATCAGGTTTTGCCAGCAGAAGAAATTGTGAAAAAGCAATAATGTCAGGCAGAGTAAGAGTAAATAATCAAGTAATACTAGACCCAGCATATAGAGTAAAAAATGAAGACAGCGTTTCAATAGACAGAAACTTGATAAAAAGACAAACAAAAAGATATATGGCATTATATAAGCCTATAGGTGTTGTAAGTACTACAAAATATTTACCGGGCAGAAGAATAATAACAGAATTTTTCAAAGGTATAAAAGAAAGACTTTTCTATGCAGGAAGACTTGACTCCGAATCACGCGGTATAATGATTATTACTAATGACGGAGAGTTTGCTAATATTATTACGCACCCTTCTTATGAAATATTAAAAGTTTATGATGTTACTGTTAATGGAAAAATAGATTCAGAAAAATTGTTCAATGCCAGCAAAGGTATTACAATAAAAAATGTAACTTATTCTCCATTTAAATTTAAAATCTTATCCAAAGGAAGAGTACAAAGTAAAATACGCCTTACAATCAATGAAGGTAAAAATAGAGAGATAAGAAAGATATTCGATCATTTAGGATATAAAGTTATAGATTTGGAGAGAATATCAGTCGGCTGCGTAAGTAAATACGATGAAACTTCTGGAACTTTGGAAGCAGGACATATAAGAGATCTTACTAAAAAAGAAATAGAATTCTTCTTCAAACAAAAGGATAAAAAATTAAAAGATATAGAAAGTATATTCTCAGATGTTTCTAAATACGATGATATAGATGAAAATTATGATGAAGATAGTATTTTAGAAAATAATGATGATAAAAAAGAAGAAATAAAAAAACATGATAAATCTAAATGGGCTAAAGCTAAACCTAAGAAAAAAAGATTAGTTACTAAAAAAACTAATACATATAAAGCTAAAACTCAAAAGAAAAATAATAGTTCTAAAGATTTTATTGATAAAAAATTTGATAAAAAAATTGATAAAAAACAAATAAAAAGAAAAGATGATAGGAAAAAATCTTTTAAAGACAATAATACACAGAGAAAACCAGTAAAAAAGTTTAATAAAAAAAGAATATAATTATTTTAAATTTGTAATGATTCTAACATCTTTACTGTTTTTGGAAGTCTTTTTATATTATTTTCAGAAATAGATAATATTTTAAGTTTCTTTAAATTTGTTATTTCTTTCGGTATATTAGATAATTTATTGGAATCAAGTCTTAATTCCTCTAAATTTTCTAATAGCTGAATTTCTTTATCTAATTGAGTTATTTTATTAAATGAGGCATCAAAAAATTCTAAATTATGAAGTTCAAATATCTCGCTTGGTAAAATATTAAATTGACAGCTGCTTATATCTAACTCTTTTAAATTCTCAAGTTTTGATATATTTTTATTCAATTTACTAAAATAATTAAAAGATATATTTAAATACTCTAAATTTTTAAGCTCAAAAATTTCTTTAGGTAATGATTTTATTTTATTTCCTGATATATCAAGAGTTTTTAATTTTTTTAGATTAGATATTTCTTTTGGTATAGTTTTTATATAATTCAAAGATATATAAAGTTCTTCTATATTTTTAAGTTCAAAAATTTCTTTGGGCAGTTCTGTTATATCTAAATTGCTTAAATTTAATTCTTTTGCATTGCCGATATTTTTTTCATTATAAGGAATATCTGCATTAATTTCTTTAGCCCATTTGAGTATTTTATCATAGTCTGTCATAATTAATCACCGTTATTGTATCGATATACAATATATATTAATATATGTTTACGTCAAAAAATGACGCAAAAACACATATTTTTATATATTTTCAGAATACAAAAACTCTTTAAAATAGTTCGGATAATCAATCTCAAATTTAAGTATATCTTTACTAATAGGGTGAGTAAATTCAATTTCCTTTGCTATGAGCATAAGTCCGGGATATTTATTGAAACTTTTAGAATATATTTTATCTCCTGCAACAGGGAATCCTTTATATGAAGAATGAACCCTTATTTGATGAGTTCTTCCGGTTTTTAAATTAATTTCTATAAGAGTATGACTTTTAAATCTTTTTAAAACTTTTATATGAGTTAATGCATCTTTGCCGTCTTCTCTTACAGTCATTTTTTTTCTATATACTTGATGCCTTCCTATAGGTAAATTTATTTCTAAATAATTATCTTTTAATACTCCTATTACAATAGCATGATATATTTTTTTTATAGTTCTGTTTTTGAATTGTTCCTGAATGCTTGATACTATATTGGCATTCTTTCCTATTATCATAAGTCCGGAAGTATCTTTATCCAATCTATGTATAATGCCGGCTCTGCTTTTATTTCCAACAAAATCAAAATCTTTTATATTATAAAGTAAAGCATTAACCAAAGTTCCGCTCATTTCTGAAGGTGAACAATGAACACTCATATTGGCAGGCTTATTTATGACAAGCAGATATTTATCTTCATATAATATATCTAAAGGTATATTTTCAGGCTCCGGATTTTCTATATCTGCTTCTTCATTTGAAAGATTATCTAAATTCACAGAAACTTTATCATTTAATTTAAGAGAATATGATAATTTCTTTTCAGCTCCATTTACTATTATAGAAGTTAAATAATTTTTTATTTGGCTTCTTGTGATATTTAATTGTTCGCTTATAAATACATCTAATCTTTTATTAATATCATTTTCTGTAATAATAAAAGTTTGTTCATTATTTGTAATTTCTGATTCATCTATAATATCATCATTATTTTCAAATTCTAAACTCATAATCAGTTATTTTCTTTATTGTTTTCTATAGTAGCTTTATTGTTTTCTATTTTTTTATTTTTATCGAAATCTTCTTTAAAGAAAAATACTCCAATAGCTATAATACATATACCTATAGTAATGGAAGCATCTGCTATATTATAGTTGTATGGAAATCTTATAGTTTCATTAAATCCCATACTTATAAAGTCAGTGACGTATCCTCTCATAATTCTATCAACCAAATTTCCCATAGCTCCGCCAAGAACCATAGTAAATCCAATCATAGATAATTTTTGTTTTTTTACATTTATAGAAAGCATTATATAAGCAACTACAATCATAGCCAAGAATACAACAACCTTTAATAATTCAGGTATTATATGCTGTATAGATTCTGGTACATTATTAAGAAAGCCGAATGATACACCATAGTTTCTAGTATATATAAATATCAATATATCTCCTATAACTCTTTTTACAATAGTTTCCTGAAGATATTTATCTATAAAATATTTAGATACAGTATCAGCTACAAATATCAATAAAGCTATAATAAAATATATCTTTTTTTGTTTAATTTCTTCTATAATCTTACTAAATTTCATCATAATTTTTTATTTCTCTTAAATTAATTTTTTGATAATATATAAACTTATAAGTTGTAAAAAAGTGAATTTACTTTCATTAATTTTATTATAAATTGATAATAAAGCTAGCAAGTAAATTTACTTAAAAATAGAATTTAGAAAATAATAATTTATATTACTAAAAATTACAAGTTATTTTTCATAATATAATAGCTTAAAAAAATACACATATTTACAATTTTTTATATTTTATGTTATAATCTTTGAACATAAATAATTTTTTATAAAATGATAAAATATGGAATTAAAAGATAAAGTTAAAAAAATTACAGATGCAAAAATATTAGTTATAGGCGATTTAATGCTTGATAAATTCACCTACGGAGATGTTGTAAGAATATCTCCAGAGGCTCCGGTTCCTGTACTTCATGTAAATCATGAAGAAAATTATATAGGCGGTGCAGGAAATGTGGCAAGGAATATAGCAGCATTAATAGGGGAAGATTGTTATGAAAATATATTTATGATAGGTGTTATAGGAGAGGATAAATCAGCAGACACTATCATAGATAATATGAAGCAATCTAATATATCAACTTCTGGAATAGTAGTAGATGACAGTAGGTATACTATAACAAAAACTAGAATAGTTGCTAATACTCAGCAAATAGTAAGAATAGATCATGAAGATACAAGTCCTTTTTCTGATAAAATAATGAAGAAAATAGAAAAGATCTTTCTTGAAAATATTGATGATTATAATGTGGTAATAATAAGTGATTATGCTAAAGGTCTTATAACTCAAAAATTATCAAAAAAAATAATAGATACTTGTAATAAGAAAAATAAAGCGGTATTAGTTGACCCTGCTATAAAGCATTTTTCATTTTATAAAAAAGCTGCTTTAATGACTCCTAATTTAAAAGAGGCAGTTGAAGGAATAGACAGCAAGATTCCATTCTATGAATTTGATCCTGAAGCTATAAATATATTAGGTAATGAAATAATAAAAAAATTATCTTTATCAAGATTAATGATAACTTTAGGAGCTAATGGAATGGCTTTATTTGATAAAGATATAAAAGTAAAAAATAAAAAACTTCCTTTTATAATACCTACAAAGGCAAAAAGTGTTTTTGATGTTTCAGGTGCCGGAGATACAGTTATATCTGTACTTGCTATGTGTTTATCAGTGGGAATGTCATTTAAAGAGTCTTCAGAAATTGCAAATGCTGCTGCTGGTGTTGTTGTAGGTAAGAGAGGAACTTCAACTTTGACATTAGATGAATTGATAGAGGTATTATAAAAATATTACTTATATGGAAATATAATTTATGAAGAAAAAAATTTTTTTATTATTATTTATATCATTATTATTAATGACTTCATGTCTTCCTAAACCTTTAATAGTACCTGCAAAAGTTGTTACAGAATTAACTTTAGGTAAAGATATAGGAATATATACTAATGAATTTGTAAATTTGGATAGCCCAAAAATATATAAAGTTGATAATGAATACTATTTTGGGGAATTTTACACAGTTAAAGATGATACTGTTTATGCCCTAGATTTATCTAATTCAAGAATGGTTATAGCTTCCGGAAGTAATGTTAGGTATTTTCCATTAGCTTATAATAATCTTGAAACTTCAAAAATATCTCTTATAGATTCAAATGCTAACATGTATATAACCGGATATAATTTGAGATATGTAGGAGATATAGTTGTAAGTAATGTTATGATGTCATTGCCTTCAGAAAGTCCTTCAAGCGAAGGCGACAGACCTCTTATAGAAACTTATACTGTTAAAGTAACAAATACAAATTATACAAAGGTTGGTTTTGTTTCTTTAAATAAAATAGATTCAAACGGCAATACATTATACAGTATAGATACTGTAATAGACAATGAATATGAATCGCTTATAAAATTAATAACATTAACAAATCATAAATTTGCCATATTAAAAAGAGATAAAGACAAATCTCCTTTATTAGATATATATGATATGGACACTGGAAAAATGGAAAAAAGATTTCCTTTAAAAGATGTAGAGTATACAGACAAGAAAAAAATGTCTTATAGGGAAATTATAGATTGTGTGTATGTTGTAGATAAATCGGTTATAGCCATACTCACTATGAATGTAGTTGAAGGAAAACATATTGAAGATATTATATATACTACTAAATTGGACGATTTTAAATTAAAAGAAGCATATAAAATTCCATGCCGTGATAATTCTTTAGCGGTAGGAATATCAAGCACGGGTAGGGTAACTTATACTGGTATGGACAATGGAATGTATTTCTTTATAAGGACGAATCCGTTTTTGTCGCAGAATTATAGTAAGGAATATTTAGGCACAGACGGATTTAATAAGTTAAGAGGAATACATATGTTTGACGATTCCATTTACGGCTTTATGCTTGATGGCGGAAAAATAAGATTCCAAAACTATTAATATATAGCTAATAACTATATTTTTTAGTTTTTTATGAATGTAATTTTAATTTATTAAATAGTATATACCTAAACAACTATACTTTGTCAAAAATAAATTTATGTTTTGGTTTTATATTTGGGGCTTTGCCCACCGCTCTGCGTGCTTACGCAACACCCCACTTCTTTTACCGAGTAGGTACCTTTCTGTATTGGTATAAAAGAACCAAGGCTCTGCCCACTACACTTCGTTTCGTGAAAGAACTGCATTTTTAACCTAAAATCAGGGTATTATACCGTATTTGATACATATTCTTAAAATATAAAGTTCTAGCAATTGCGTTTTCGCGAAGCGTATCCGAGCCTGTCGAGGATATATCTACTTTGACGAAGTCCGCAGAGCGTGTGCGACAAAAAAGTAGATAAAATTTATATAAAGTGCATCAGTTGACAAACTTAAAAATTTTCAGTATATACCTAAACAATTATATTTTGTCAAAAATAATTTTTTTAAATTTTAAATATCTGCAGGGCTTTGCCCTTACGAAGTACACAGCGTGCAGCACCCCACTTCTTTTGTTGCCACAAAGAAGCAAAAGGGCTACATTTTAGCTTAAATTAATAATCTATCTTACATGTAATACTATTTTAGTATGATTTAGTACTAATGTTATACTTGCACTTTTTGGTTCTTTTTGCGGCGGGAAAAAGAACAATAAAAAAATTGACAAACTTAAAAATTTTCAGTATATACTAAAATTTTTTAAGAAGGTATATATTCAATTTCAAAAATATTTTTATATATTTTCATCAGCAAGCATAGTATTAAATTGCATTCTTGAATATACTTTTATCTTTTCATTATGCTGTACAAGACTTTTAGCACTGTTGCTTAATTCTACAGGTATTATAAGTATTCCGTTTTCAGCTCCGGATTCTTCTATCATTATCAAAAAGTCTCTAATCATTAATTCTCCAACTTCTATCTTTTGCCATCTTTTGAATGATACTAAAGTAAGTTCTTTTTTTGGAGATTTAACACTGTAGCTTAAAAAATTAATTTCGTCTCCTAATTTATTATTATCATTTGATTTATCTGTGTATTCCTGTACTATGGAATGATCCAATTTTATATGCATGATATTAGTGCATACTTTTTTGAAATCTGCTTTATTTAAATCATATATTTTATCTACTTTTAAATGTAAAGTTGATTCCGATTTATCGTATATATTATCTAAATTAATTTTTAATTCTTTTAATATATTATCTATATTTACAGTTTGTTTTGCATCTACTAATGTGTATAAATAATTTGTATCTATGAAAGAGCTTTCCCATAAATCAACAGCATATTCCCAATTTTTAATATTTTCTTTAGGAACATATTTCTCATAGTTGTCATTTTTATAATTATCCAATTTAGTTTCAGTAATTGATTTCTTTATTTGAGAAGTAGCTTGAACTATTTCGGATAGATATTCTAATATATTTTTTATATTATATTTTTTTAATTCTTCTATATTGAATTTATCTATCATCTCGAATGATTTTTTTGAGAAGTTTATATCTTTTATAAAATATGAATAAAAACAATAATCAAGTATTAAACTATAATTACTTTTATCATAATCTTTTATATTGTAGAAATTATATAAATCATTATATACTTCTAAAAATTTTTTATTATCAGCAAGTTTATATAATACAAATAAATATAACTTATTAATATATTTTTTGCTTTTTTGTTTTATTATTATTTTTTCTATAAAATTATTTGCTATATTAAGGCTTTCAGATAATATATATAAAGATATTAATGATTTTTGAATATCATCAATTTCGCTTTTATATTCCTTTGCATTTTTATCTGTGTTTAATCTTTTATATAATTCCTCTAAAAATGCAATACATTTATTATAATCTTTCACTTGAAAGAAAGCGAATGCGGCAGCTTTAAGGTGTTCTATATCAAAATCTTCTTTTAATAATATGACTTTAGTAAAATAGTGGCATGCAAGCGGATAATTAGCTTCTTTTGTAATTTCATAAGCTAGTTTCATAGTATGCTCATTATCATTAGGAGATAATTGATGAAGTTTAATAGAATATTTTAGAGAATCTTCTTTCCTTCCAGCCTCGTTGTAATATTCTTCTAATCTTTTACATATAGATATTTTTTCCTTCGTTTTAAGGAATTTTGTTTTTATAAGTATTTCATATCTTTGCAAAGCTAGATTATTTTCACCTATTTTGTCTTCAAGCTGAGCCAATCTATATATAGATACATAATCTTTATCATTATTAGTTATAATAGCTCTTAATTCTTCTATTTCTTTTTGTATTTCTTTAGATGATTTTTTATTACCTCCTTTTTTGGCTTTCAGTATTTTTTTTATTAATATGTAAGATGCCGCTATCAATATTGCAGCTGATATAAAAAAATAGTGCATTTATTGTATATCTTTTAAAAATAAAATTTCTCTATAAAGATAAGAAAATTATAAAAATAATAATTTATTTTTTATTATAATTTAGTCTTATAATTTACTGTCCCTTAGCATATAATTAAATTGATTTCTAGTATATACTCTTATTTTGTTATTATGAGTAGCATAACTTTTAGCACTGTTAGTAAGTTCTACCGGCAATATCAATATTCCATTTTTTGCTCCAGATTCATTTACAAGTAATATGAAATCTCTAATTATAAGCTCTCCAACTTCTGTATTTCTCCATCTTTTGAATGATATTAAAGTTAAATCTTTTTTGCTTTTATTTGATGCAAATGCTAAGTAATTAACTTCATCTCCATAATCATAATCTATTAAATGATCATTATATTCCTGTACAGCTGAATACATTAATTTCTTTTGTATTATATCCTGACATACACTTTTAAAAGATGATAAAGTTATATCAAATATTTTATCTACTTTCTTAATTATTAAATTATCTAATGTAGCATTGTCTTCATTTATATTACATTCTGATAATATTTTTTCTATATCCATAGTATGTTCTATTTGTACTAAATTGATTATATCTTCAATATTATTGAATGAATTTTCCCACAATTTGACACTATTTTCCCAAATTTCTACATATTTTTCATCAACATATTTTTCATAGTTTTCATTTTTGTATTTTTCATCATTGTTAAGTTCCATATTATTTCTTAAATTCTGAAGTACTTCCTGAGCTTTTGCTACTTCAGACAAATAAGCAAATATGCCGTCTAAATCATACATATCAAATTCAGGAGCATTAAATAATCTTATATGTTCAAAATAACTTGATGCACTGTTAATGTCTTTTATAAAGTAATTATAAAAAGCAAAGTCCAAAATAATACTAATTTCTTCTTTGTCTATTTCATTAACTTTATACTGACTTGAAAGCTTTTCATGCAATTCTATAAACTCTTTAGTATCATTAGCTTTATATAATATATACAAATATATTCTGTTTATGAAGAATCTGTATTGGCGGTCAGTATTAATGTATCTTGATGATAAGATAGTTTCTGTTAATTTTTTTGCATTATTTATTTCATCAGTTGCAATATATAAAGATATTAAAATCTTTTCTACCAATACCATTTCATTAAAATCATCTTCAATATGACTTATATTTCTGCTTAATCTTTTATGCAATTCTTCAAGCATAATAATTATTTTCTTATATTCATGATTGATAAAGTAGCATAAAGCAGCTATTTTTAATTCATCTATTTCAAAGTCGCCTTTATTATTTAAAATCCTATCAAAATATTCGCATGCTATTTTATAAGCACCTTCTTTACCCAAAATATTTGCTGCTTTTAATGAATAATAATTATTTTTTGGATCTAATTGAGCTATTTTTAATATGCATTTAAATACTTCTTCATTATTATCAAGTTTTTGATATAAGGCTTCTAATTTTTGATATATAGCTATTTCTTCGCCTTCAAAGTATCCTGCATCAATTAATTTTTTATAAGTTTCTATGGACTTTTCTGTGAAGTTATACTGTTCTTGTATAACAGCAAGATCATACATAGAATCATAATCTCTAGGATTACCGGCAATCTTTTTTTCTAATTCTTCAATTTTTCTTTTTATATTCTTTGGTCTATAATATTTATCAGAATTTGATATACTTTTTATAAATAAAAATATACCGAATATTACTACCATAGCAATAACAACAATAACTATAATGTATATGTACGAGCTAAACATAAACTGTCCTGTAAAGTATATTTATATTTTCCTATTGTAGATTGAAAATACATTAATGACAACAAAAATATTGTAAAAATGTGAAAAATTATATAAAATTACTTTTCAAAAATATCTCAAATTGATGTTTAGTATATACAGTTATTCTGTCATTATGTTTTGCATAACTTTTAGCACTGTTTGTCAATTTTACTGGAAGTATTAATATACCATTTTTAGCACCTGATTCCTGAATCATAAGCATGAAATCTCTTAATATTAGCTCTCCAACCTCTGTATTTTTCCAGCGTTTGAATGATATTAATGTTATATCTTTTCTGCTTTTACTTGTATGATATGCTAAATAATTGACCTCATCACCGAATTCATACTTTATTATATTATCAGAATATTCTTGAAGTATTGAGTATGATAATTTTGTCTGAATAATATTTTGGCATAGTTTTTTAAAGTTATTCAAACTTAAAGAATATATTTTATCTATTTCTGTTATATTGGATTTTGTTGATTCATTATTTGAGTTTTGCTCTGCATTAAATTCTGCCAAAACTTTATCTATATCCATAGTGTTTCCTACTTCTGATTCAACTAATGAATTGATATAGTCAAAGTTAAAGAAAGTAGATTCCCATAATCCTAAAATTTCTTCCCATATAGTTATTAAATCTGATTCTACATATTTATCAAATCTTTCGTTTTTATATTTTTCATCATTCAATTTCATAGCATTTCTTAATTTAGTTAATTGAATGTATGCTTTATTAACTTCATTTAAATAGCTTAATATATCATCTATTTTATAAACATCAAAAGTTTTTATATTGAAAGATTTTACTTTTGAAAAATATTTTATAGAAGTTTCTATATCTTTTAAGAAATAAGCATAGAATCCGAAATCAAATATAAGAGATGCATATTGTGAATTTGCTGTATCTAATTTGTATAAGTCTTTTAATCTAATATATAAATTATTAAATCTTTGATTATCAGATAATTTATATAAAACATACATATACATTTTATTAATGTATAGTTTATGTTCTTCACTTAAAGTATTATTGCTTAGTATTTGTTCTAAAAATGCTGTTGCTATATTTAGTTCATCAGCATAAATATATATTGAGATCAATAAAGTTTCTAGTTTATATACTTCTGACATATCAGCATCTTTTTCATTTTTAGCTTTGTTTAGTATTCTTTTATATAATTCTTCTATAAATAAAGTGGCTTTTTTATAATCCTTATTCATAAAAAATGATAAAGCACCTACTTTTAAATCATCAATTTCAACCTCTTTTTTTGATAATTGTATTTTATTAAAGTATTCGCATGCTAGTTTGTATTTACCTTCTCTTCCTAATATATTTCCAAGTTTAATAGCATAGTAAACATTATTAGGTTCTGATTTAGATATTCTTAAAGCGTATTTCAAACTATTTTCTCTGTCTTCTAATTTATGATAACCGTCTTCAAGTTTTTTATATATATCAGTTTCGTTTATATTATTATTTTTAAAATATCTTGCTTTTAATAAAATTTCATATTTTACTAATGCATATTGCAGCTCTCCATATTCTTCTTCCAGCATTGCTAATTGATATAATGAATCAAGGTCTTTAGGATTTAATGCTACTATTTTTCTAAGCTCCTCAAATCTTTTTTTAACGTTTTTTGCTGGTTTTTTTGTCTTTTTAATAAAGATATTTTTTATCATTATGATAGTAGAAATAAGTATAATTATGGCAATGACAATTACTAAGATATAAATTGTAGTATTATTCATAAATAATTCCTTAACTTATTTTTTACCCTCATGAATTAAGTATATAAAAAAAATGTAAAGTTTAAATTACTTTTTTCATATTTATTATTTTTTTTGATATATTGACATTAATAAATAATAATGTATATTTTTTCTAATTTTATTCGATTCATTACAAATTCAGGAGTATAAGAAATGAAAAAGATAATTTTATTGTTAATGATTTCATTATTAACAGCATTTTTTACTGTTTCATGCGGAGGAAAAAACAGTGCTTCAAGTAATTCAATAACAGTAATGGTTCCAGATTGGGCAGTACCTTCTGATGAAATGCTTGATGCTTTTACAAAAGATACAGGCATTACAGTTAATATGAATGTTATAGCTTGGGAAAATATCAGAGATAAAATATCAATTGCTGCTGCAGGCGGAACAGCTGCTGCTGATGTTGTAGAAGTAGATTGGTCTTGGGTAGGTGAGTTTAACAGTGCAGATTGGCTTGAACCTATAGAATTAAGCAAAGAAGAAATCGATGCTATGCCTTCTATACAGCCATTTATTATAGACGGTAAAGTTTTGGCACTTCCTTATGCTAATGATTTCCGTTTGGCTTATTATAATAAAAAACATTTTGAAGCTGCAGGTATTACTGAAGCTCCAAAATCTTGGGACGATGTTTATGCTGCTTTAAAAGCTATAAGAGATGCAGGCGTTACTGCATATCCTTTTTCTATGCCTTTAAATGCTGATGAATCTTGTACAACTTCATTAATATGGATGGCTTATTCAAAATATGGAGTAGTATTTAATGAAGATGGTACTTTAAATAAAGATGCAGTATTAGGAGCTTTACAATTTATTAATCAAATGATAAATGTTGATAAATTAATAGACCCAGCTTGTAAAACTTCTACAGGTATGGACGCTTATAGAAGAATCAACTCTGGAGAAGCTAGCTTTATAGTAGGTCCTACTTCATTTGTAAGCAGAGTACAGGATCCTAATGAGTCTAAAGTAGTAGGAGAGGTTATACCTATATTACTTCCTGGTGCAACTGGACCTTCACCAAAAACTTTTGCTTTACCAGAAGGTGTTGGTGTAATAAAATTGTCAAAAAACAAAGAAGCAGCAATGAAATTTGTAAAATGGTTTAATTCTCCAGAAACACAAAAACAATTAAATTATGTACAAAACACAATGCCTACAAGAACATCAGTTATGGAAGATTTGATTAATGAAGGTAAATTAAAAAATACAGGTGCTTTACTTGAAGAATCTACTTTAATATCAAGTCCATTCCCAAAAGGCGTACCTAGCTATTATTCAGAAATGACTACAGCAATATTCAATGCAGTTAATGAAATGGTTTTAGGTGCTAAAACTCCAGAAGAAGCATTTAATGCAATGGATACAAAAATAAAAGAATTAGTTGCAAGATAATTAATTTTTATTAAAGTTTATAATAAGGCATTGCTTTTTGAAAGTGATGCCTTTATATTTAATTTGCAATATGAAATTATTTGTTTGACTATTTTTAATAATTTTTTTATCTTTAATATAAGAATTACAAAATATTTTTGGATTATGAAAAAGAGTAAGACTTTACCTTATTTACTTATTTTACCATCATTTATAATTATGGTGGTTTTTGTTGTTTATCCTATAATAGTTACATTCTTTTATAGTCTTAGAAAGATGAAACTGACTGCTCCTAAAGATACTGCTTTTATTGGATTTAGCAATTATATAGTTACTTTAAAATCTTTTGATTTTTGGTATTCACTTCAAAATAGTATAATGATTATGATTGTAGTAGTTATTATATGTGTAGTATTTGGACTTTTATTTGCAAGCATATTAAACTTTGAAAGCAGATTGAAAAATATTCTTATGGCTATAGCGGTAATACCTTGGGCATTGCCTCCGGTAGTTAATGGAATACTATGGAAATGGATATTCTACCCCGGATACGGATTCTTTAATAAAATATTATATAACCTCAATCTTATAGAGGAGCCTATACAGTATTTATCGAATAGATATTCATTAATGCTTATAATAGGCATAGTTATAGCATGGAGAAATATACCTTTTTGTTCTATAGTTCTTCTTTCAGCTATGAGAGCTATACCAGATGTGGTTTATGATGCTGCCAGTATTGACGGAGCTAATAAATTTCAAATGTTTACTAGAGTCACTTTACCGCTTTTAATGCCTGCTTTAGGTATTATATTGACATTTACATCTATATCAGCAATAAATGTATTTGATGAAGTTGTAGCTATTTCCGGATACAGCAATTTAGGAAAGACAATACTTCTTGAAGATTATATGATTACATTTTCTTTCTTGGATTTCGGTAGAGGAAGTGCTTTAACATATTTAATAATGATTGTGGCAGGTATTTTAGGAATGCTGTATATAAGGGCTATGTCGAGAAAAATTGATTATATATAATAATTTTTTATTGCAAAACTGTATTATTTAATATAATATTATAATATAAAATTGAGAGGACTGTTGTTATGTTCAAAAAGAGCAGCGAAGATAGGAAAAAAGAAAGTTTAGGGTTATTGGATAATATTGGTATAAATGTAGATAAAGATTTGCCTGTTATAGATACAAGCAATATTAGTATGCGTACAAAAGAAGAAATAGCTAAACGTGCCATAAGCTGCTTATTTTCTATACAAGCATCTTTAATAGATATTAAGGATTATGATTATAGTTTTTTTGAAGATAAATTAATTAAATTTTGTGTAAAATATTGTTTAACAGATCAGGAAAAACTAATTTTTGAAGGAAAAATGGATAAAGAAGATTTAAAACTTATGCCTTGGAAATATGAATCTTATTGGATTCTTTGCTGGGTTTTAGGTTTTGTTTCAAAATTAAATATACCTAATGAATGCTGTGATTTTGATAAGGCTATAGATTTTATTTTCAGATGCAATAATTTTGAAGATTTTATAAGTAAAGTAAAACTTAGAGATACTGAAGAAGTTTTAGATGAATATGATTTTACTTATAGATTGAATAATGTTATAGATGATGATAGTAATAAAGAAAATAATTCTATTTTGAGAGGTATAGTATCAGAAAGATATATGGCATTGAAATGGGTATTATATCCTGATGCTGAGTGGTTATAATATATATTCTTATGAAAAAGAAAAAAAGTAAAAGATTAAGCTTTTTATATTATTTATCTATAGTATTTTTTATAATAATAGTTTTGGGGCCTATTATTTGGGCTATCATTGTAAGTTTTACACCGGAATATGAGATGTTTAAAAATACATCTAATTTCCTGCCAAAAGAACCTACAATAGATAATTATTTTAAATTATTTACAGCCTCAGATAGACAATCCAAAATGTTTTTTGTAGGAATACTTAATTCTATAAAAACGGCTTTTATAACAATATTTTTATGCCTGCCTTGTTCGATAATGTGTGCCTATGCTATATCAAAAATGAAATTTAAAGGCAGAAATATTGTAAAGACTTTGATATTGATATCTATGGCAATACCGGCATTTACAACTATTATTCCGCTTTATAGAATGTTTTCGCTTTTATCTTTGCTTGATAATTTATTTTCTTTATCTTTAATATATGTAACATCATTCTTGCCTATTAATACTTGGATGATATCTAATTACTTTGATACAATACCAGTTGAGATAGAGGAGGCATCTTATATAGACGGCTGCAATGAAATAGACGTTTTATTAAGAGTGATGATTCCTATATCAGCACCGATTATTTTATCAGCTTTCTTGCTTGTATTTTTAATGTCTTGGGGGCAATTTCAAATACCTCTTATTTTAGCCAGTTCAGCAAACACAAAGCCTATATCAATAGTGGCATCTGAGTTTGTTTCAAAAGATAGCATACAATATGGTATAACAACAGCGGCAGGACTTTTAGCAATATTTCCTCCTGCATTGCTTGCCATAATATTTAGGAAGTTTTTAGTAAGAGGAATGACAGGCGGTTCGGGAAAATGATGTATGAAATGTATTATAATAAAATAATATGTACATTTCGTATTATTTTTTGTAAAATATCGCAAATTCTTGACTTTTTAAATATATTATGTATAATATGAATTGGAAATAATATGTTTATTTAAGGTTATTTTTAGTGTTTGATAATTTAACAAAATCTATATCTAATGTATTCTCTAAAATACATGGTAAAAAAGTACTTACTGATAAAGATATCACAGACAGTCTTTTAACTATTAAAGAAGCTCTCTTGTCTGCTGACGTATCATTAGAAGCAGCTGATAAATTCCTTGAGGAAGCTACTAAAAGAGCTATAGGAAAGGAAAAATTAGAAGGTGTAGAACCTGCTAATCAATTTATAGCTGATGTTCATGATACTTTAGTTAATATGATAGGTGAGGGTGAAAGCGGTTTAAAATTAGAGCCTGTTGAAAAAACTACAATAACTATATTGTTCGGTTTACAAGGTTCTGGTAAAACTACTACAGCAGCTAAATTGGCTAAATATTATAAAGATAAAAGACGTGTTATGTTGGTTGGTCTTGACGTACATAGACCAGCAGCTATGGAACAGCTTGCAGTATTGGCGAGAGAAGTTGGAGTTCCTTATCATATAGACACTAAAGAAAAAAAAGCATATAAAATCCTTAAAAAAGCTTTAGCTATAGCCAAAAAAGAACAGTATAACATGATATTAGTGGATACTGCAGGCCGTTTGGAAATAGATGAAGATATGATGCTTGAACTTAGACGTGTTGTAAACTCTGCTGATGTTACAGAAAAATTATTGGTAGTTGACTCTACAGCAGGTCAAAGTGTGTATGATGTTGCTAAAAGTTTTCAAAGCAATATTGGCATAAATGGTGTTATACTTACAAAATTTGACTCTGGTGTAAGAGGCGGTGCTGCCTTATCATTAAGGTATGCTACTGGTTCATCAGTTAAATTTGTCGGTGTCGGAGAACATATTGACGATATTGATGTGTTTGATCCTAAAAGAGTGGCAGGTCAAATACTCGGTATGGGTGATATTGTTAAACTTGTAGAAAAAGCCCGTGCTGCTATAAGTGAAAAAGAAGCTCAGGAAATGCTTCAAAAAGTTATAGAAAACAACTTTGATTATAATGATTTCTTGAAACAAATAGAAGCTACTACCAAAATGGGCGGATTAAGCAAAATGACATCTATGATACCTGGTATGGCAAATGTGGATACTGAGCTTTTAAGCCGTGAAGAAGAAAAATTCAAGAAGTACAAAGCTATCATACAATCAATGACTAAAAAAGAAAGACTAGCCCTATTTCCTTTAAATAATTCAAGAAAGATGAGAATTTCTAAAGGAAGCGGTCAAAGTGTTTATGATGTTAATCAGCTAATAAAGCAATTTAACATGATGAAAAACATGATGGGCAGCACTAAGAAGATGGATAAGCTCGCAAAATCCCTAGAGGGTATGGGTATGTCTATAGATGATTTAAACAAATTAATGTAATTAAAAGTTTGGAGGAAAAGAAAGGTGGTAAAATTAAGATTAAAACGTATAGGTCGCAAACATGAGCCTCATTATCGTATTGTAGCTGCAGATGCTCGTTTCCCACGCGATGGTCGTTTTATAGAAGAGCTAGGTTGGTTTAATCCTAAAGCTAAAGATGTATTGTATAAGTTAAACATAGAAGGTTTAAAAAAATGGCTTTCTAATGGTGCACAGCCAACTTATGTAGTAAAAAGTATTCTTATCAAAGAAGGTTTAATGGAAAAAGATAATGGTGCTCCTCTTGAACGTAAAAAGAAAAGAGCATTAAAAAATCCTGAAAAAAGACGCAAACATCGTAAACAAGCTAAGCCTGAATCTACTGAGGAGAAAAGCGAAGCTTAATTTACGTCTTATAATATATAAAGGAGTGTGCTATGACGGAAGAAAAAGAGCTTATTGAGTATTTGGCTAAAAAGTTAGTGGATGAGCCTGAGGGTGTTAGTGTTAAGGTTATTGAGGGTGAGAAGAGTACGATTCTGGAATTGAAAGTAAACCAAAGCGACATAGGTAAAATTATAGGTAAAAGAGGTCGTATTGCGCATGCATTACGTACTATTCTTTTTGCAGCTTCCATGAAAAGTGGTAAACGTGTAATGCTTGAGATTATTGACAATTGATTATTTTTTACGGCAAGATCACAGGTATACATGGTTTAAAAGGAGAGGTTGAAGTAGCTTTTCTTGATAAAGATTACTTCGCCTCTCTTCCTGTTTTAAATAAAGATATACCTATAATTATTAACAATCAGACATTTACCATTCTAAATGTTAAAAAGAAAAATAAGGCTTTCGTACTGGCGTTAAAAGATATTGATGATATTGAACAGGCTAAAGCTTTTATTGGTTCGGATATATTTATTGATTCCTCTTTATTACCTCAATTAGATGATGATACTTTCTATGAGGCTGAATTAATTGGGTATGAAATTATTGATTTAGACAATAATTTATATGGGAAAATAGTTGATGTATACAGCCTTCCTTCTAATTATGTGCTTGAAATAAAATTAGCAGAAAATGATGAAATAGTATCTATTCCTTTTGTTCATGCATATTTCGGAAAATCTGATAAAATTAAAAAAACTATACAAATCATTCAAAAACCTATATTTGATGATGATTGATTTATCATTAAAATAATTCATTTTTTACCTTTTTTATATTCTTATGTTATAAAACTGAATAAAATTAAAGGATAAAAAATGAAAAAAATTGTCACAATATTTATTACTTTATTATCTCTTTTTATTATTTCCTGCGGACAGAAAAATACCAATGAAACAGCAAATGCTGCTATGGATCATTCTGCTCATCATGCTATGGGGTCAGATATTATTAGTTTAATGCATGCTCCTATGATGGAGAAGCCATTTGAGAAAACAGCTAATATTGATGTAGACTTTTTGGTTAATATGATTCCGCATCATCAAGGTGCTATACTATCTTCAAAAAAATTATTAGAAACAACAACTAATCAAACTTTAATTGACTTAGCTAATAATATAATAAAAGCTCAGGAAAAAGAGGTTGAGGAGTTTACACTTTTAATTGATGAGTTAAAAGCTAAAAATACAAATTATGATGATATAGATACAGCTGCTTTCGGAGATGAAATGGAAGTTCTTATGAATAATATGATGGAAGCTATGGCATCTATAAAAGTAACAGAAAATGATGATATCAATTTCTTAAAGGGAATGATACCTCATCATAAGGGTGCTGTAGATGTATCTAGGAAAATTTTAGAGGCAACAAAAGATGACAAGATAAAAGAGATTGCCTACAGAATTATAACTGCTCAGGAAAAAGAGATAAATGATATGAATAACATGCTTAATTCTATGAATTAATAAACTATTTAATATTAAATTATATGGGTTGGCATTTTATTATGATGCCCGCCCATTTTCTTTTATATACCATTAATAAATTTCAATTTTTATTTTCCTTAATATTTTAAATAGAAAAAGCAATGCCCACCCTAGATTTTTTTAAATTGATTGTATTTACACCGCACGCAGAATGAAGCTAAGAGATATAGTTATATTAAAATACAATTTTTATTATATATTATAGTTCATTAACCGTGCGTTAAAGACATTAAATTGAAATTTTTCACTTGGGTGGGTGTCTTATTTCTTTTGAGGTTATGAGGAAAATTGAATTGTATTGTTGATTGAGCAATAAGGATAAAAGGGCGGGGTAGTGATAAAAATTCATTTGTTAATATAATAATTGACAAATTGATTTATTTTTGTATAATCTATATACTTTAACATTTGGTAATTAATTATGGCTAAAAAAGATAAAAAGGACAATAATACTATTTCATCTGGAGAAATAGCAAAAAATAAGAAAGCCCTTTTCAATTATGAAGTAATTGAAAAATTTGAGGCAGGCATAGTTTTATTAGGTACAGAAGTAAAATCTTTACGTGAACGCAGTGTTAATATGGCAGACAGTTATGCTTCTTTCAAAAAAGGTGAATTATTCATAGTAAATATGCATATATCTCCTTATCATTTTGGCAATAGAAATAATCATGAACCTTTAAGAGAAAGAAAACTTTTAATGAAGAAACGTGAATTAAAACGTTTGTATGGTAAGATTAGAGAACAAGGACTTACACTTATACCTGTTAAACTTTATTTTGCCAGAGGAAAAGTAAAAGTTGAATTGGCTTTAGCTAAAGGTAAAAAATTACATGATAAAAGAGAAACTCTAAGAAGAAAAACTTTAGACAGAGAAATGGAAAGATATATTAAAAGATAATATATCTTTATTCATAGGATAAAGCATTTCTTAAATAAAATTCTATTTTTGATATATTATCTGCTACTTGTTTTATATATTCTTTTTTGTTTTCATTAGTTTTATATTCTCTTATAGACTTAGCAAAATCATCAAGCATATCTTTTATATGATTCATTGATATCTTTTCAAATTTTTTTGCCAAATTTTCTATTTTATCCACTATACTATAGTCGATGTTATTTATGCCGCTGAATGTGATATCAGATAGAAGTATTTCTAAATCTCTAATCAAATCAAAAATCATATTATTAATCTTTTATTTTTAGTAAATTAAGTGAGTATAAGAAAGGTATTTCTTTTTTTACTTTTACAATATAGAAAATAGATGCTATAAATATACCAACTAATGCTAATATTATAGATAAATCACTTATAATGAAAGCTGTTTTATATAATACTAATACACATATAGGTATATATATTCCCCCAGCTAATGAAGTAAGTATCATAAATAAGAAGAATATAAATATAGGATTTTCAATTAAATGATTATTTATTATATATTCTAATCCTATATGTTTTGTGAATATATCAAGGTATAAATATATCATAGAAATGCATGCTAGTATGAAGAAAGCTATAGCATACATTTTTTCTCTTTTTACTAAGAATCCTGCTATAAAGAATGCTATCAATAATACAGAGAAGATATAACTATCTAAAAACATAAAGCTTGCTACTATTATTAATTCCATAAAAATAATAAATAGCATTAATCTAAAATTCTTTTTTATAGAATTAAATCCAAAGAAAGTGTACATTACTATTTTTGATTTAGCAGTTCTATATTCACTGTATATATGTCTGAAATAACTTATAAATATTAAAGCTATAGATACAAGAAATAGGGCAGGGAATAGAGTTAAAGTTATTATTATTGAACTATTAATATTTAAATTAGCCGTATCCCCATTTATTAATTTTGCTGATATAGTATTTTTTTCATCATTTATAATATTCACATAAGAATATTCTTCATAAGATATATTAGTATTTCCAGTTGAACCGACATAAAGTATATGCATAAGCACAACGCCTTCACCTTTATCTTTTAAATTAAGTTTGGCTTTGGCTACACCATTTTCATCGGTTGGAACCACATAAACATTAGTATATGCAGTAGTATTTGTATTTACAGTTTCTTCAGGAGCATTTTTTTCTTCATCATCTTCTTCTATATCTTTTAATAGTACCTCTTCATTATTTGGTATTGCATTAGGTAATTCAAAATCAAATAAATCAGGTTTTAAAGATGTGAATCTTACTAATCTATTAACAAGAGGAAGTCCTCGTCTTTCAACCATTATAGAAACTTCATTAGAGGAGTTAGTGTCAGATATATTGAATGTATTTTCTTTTTCATAGGTAAATGTATATTCTGAAGTTTTATTAGTATTTTCTTGTGCATATATTACATTTAATATTGCAAAAAGAAATATTATAAAATATTTTAGCATTTACACAAAAACTCCTGATTAAGAAATGATATTTTTTAATTTAGTGAGAATAATATAATTATCGAACAAATTAATAAAATTAAATAATATAATTTTTTATATTATTTAACCTTATTAATTTTTATGATACGAAAAAGTTTTATTAACACTATTATAACTGTAATAAATACTGATAAGTAAAAAAAGAACACCATCTTTTTAAAGATAAGTGTTCTTTTTATTTTTTTCGTTATTTATAGCTATTAATTATTTTATAAGAGCAACTATCTCTTCATTTTTTACTATTAAATATTCTGTATCGCCTTCTTTAATTTGGATACCAGCATATTTATCATATATAACTATATCGCCTTTTTTTACTTTTATATCTTCACAATCGCCTATTTCTACAACTTCTGCTTTTTGAGTTTTTTCTTTAGCTGTATCTGGAAGAAGTATTCCGCTAGAAGTTTTTTCTTCTTGTTCTAATACTTTTAAAAGCACTCTATCTGCTAATGGTTTAATAGATGACATATTCACTTTCTCCTTAATTAATATATTTATTTAATGATAATTATTTTTTTAAAATATTTGTATAATATTCTATAATAAAATTTATTAAAAGTCAATAATATAGAAGTTATTAATATTCTATTAGTACATTTACAGGATATTTAGATATTTCTTTTCTTCCATCTAATTCTTTTAATTCTATTAGAAAAGAAGATCCAACAACAGTTGCACCTAATTTTTCAACCATTTTAATCATAGCGAGTGCAGTACCGCCTGTAGCAATTAAGTCATCAACTATTAAAACTCTATCACCTTTTTTAAGAGCATCTTCATGCATATATAAAGTATCTGTGCCGTACTCTAATGCATATTCTTCAGAGATAGTTTTATAAGGTAATTTGCCTTTTTTTCTAACAGGTATGAATCCGCAATTCATTTTATATGCTAAAGCTGAACCAATTAAGAATCCTCTGCTTTCTGCTCCAACTATATAATCTATTTTTTCATTACTAACTTGTTCTGCCATTTTGTCTATAGCATATTTAAATGCATCTTTATTTTGAAGTAAAGTTGTGATATCTCTAAAAAGTATGCCTTCTTTAGGATAATCTTGAATGTTTCTTATATAGTTTTTTAACTCCATACAACACCTCGCTTAATAAATTGTAGTTATGTAAACAACACAATCTTTGATTATAATACATTTATTAAAAAAATCAATTAGAAATTATATTTAAATTTTTAAGATTTTTAATTATATTATCTTTTATGTAATTGTGTAATTTTATTATTATATAAAATTTATTTTATAGGCTTTATGAAAAAATATATAAAAATAGTACGAAAATATACTAATTTGAATTTGCAGAATTTCATTTTGTTTTTTAGAAGTTATAAATATAATTTTTTAAATAATTAATATTTGAAATAAAAAATTATGTTTTTAAATTTGTTTCATAAATATATGTCAGCATAAAAAATCTTGATTTTAAAATATAACTATTATATAATAATACTATCAATAAAAACAAAAAAATAATAATAGTTAATGGTAATTGTCATGAAAAAAGTAAATTTATGTTTATTAGGAGCTTCTGGTGCAGTTGGTCAAGAGATGCTTAAAGTACTAGAAGAAAGAAAATTTCCAATTAATGAGTTAAGATTACTTGGAAACAGAGAAGCAGGAAAAAAAGTAGTGTTTAATAAAAAAGAATACACTATAGAGAAAGTAGGTAAAGATTCATTTAAAGATATGGATATTACATTGGTTGCAGTAGGAGCAGATATTAGTAAGAAATTAAGCCCTGAAGCAGTTAAGGCTGGAAGTATAGTTATAGATAACAGCAGTGCTTTTAGAATGGATAAAAATGTTCCTTTAGTTGTACCTGAAGTTAACCCAGAAGATGTTAAACTTAATAAAGGTATAATATCTAATCCTAACTGTTCTACAATAATAGCATTAGTGGCTTTAGCACCACTTCATAAATTCGGTAATATTAAGCGTATTATAGCTTCTACTTATCAAGCAGTTTCTGGTGCTGGTAAAGAAGGTATGGAAGAATTAGAGCAGCAGATACAAGATTATGTTGCCGGCAAAAAATTAAAAAACAGCACTTTCAAATATCAAATATTACATAACCTAATTCCTCATATAGATTCATTTGATAAAAATGGATATACTAAAGAAGAATTAAAAATGACTAATGAAGGAAGAAAAATTCTTCATGCTCCAGATATGCAAATAAGCTGTACTTGTGTAAGAGTTCCTGTTATAAGAAGTCATAGTGAATCTATTACTGTTGAAACAGAGAAGAAAATAACAGCTAAAAAAGCTAGAGATTTATTATCTAAAGCTAAAGGTGTAAAAGTAGTTGATGATCCTGAAAAATTCAAATATCCTATGCCTTTAGATACTTCTGATCAAGATGATATATATGTTGGAAGAATCAGAGAAGATATTAGTGCTAAAAACTCATTAACATTCTGGTGTGCAGGCGACCAAATAAGAAAAGGTGCTGCTACAAATGCAGTTCAAATAGCAGAATTACTTTTACCAGATTTAGAGAAAAAAGGTGAAGAAGATGATTCATCTGCTAAAAAACCTGCAAAAAGAAATTGTGCTAAAAAATCTTCTAAAAAAGCAACAGCTAAAAAATAATATTAAATAAAATAAACTTGCTTAAAAGAAGTTCTCTATAAATTAATTAGAGAGCTTCTTTTTTTATATATAAAAAATAGTGCATTGTTAAAAAAATTAGATAAAAGAATTTTAATTACATATCCCGCCCTTCATTCTTTATTAGTCTTTTTTGAATTTGCACTTTTACTTTCTTAATAACTCAATTAGAAATTTCAGCACCCGCCCAAGT
>NZ_JAWLQI010000027.1:0-42194 GCF_036997785.1 Brachyspira pulli | reverse complement strand
TAAAATATTCAAACCTTAAACACAAGTTGTATATGTAGCATAATATAATACTATTAACAATAAGATAAAAGTTGTAAAAAAACTATAAAACAGTTAAAATAAATTTTGACAAAATATAATTTTTCTAGTATTTATGAAATTAACTAGGAGTTTTTATGAGAATACATGAAATAGAAAGAAATACAGCAGAAACAAAAATAAAAATCAAGTTAAACATTGATGGAAGCGGTAAATACAGTAATAATACAGGCGTAGGATTTTTGAATCACATGCTAGATTTATTTGCCCGTCATGGAAGATTTGATTTAGATGTTATATGCAACGGCGATACAGATGTAGATTATCACCATTCGGTTGAAGATATAGGAATAGTACTTGGAAAATGTTTTAAGGAAGCCTTAGGCGATTTGAAAGGGATTAAAAGATATGGAAACTTTTATATGCCTATGTGCGAAACTTTAACATTGGTTGCTGTTGATATATGCGGAAGAAGTCATTTAGTTTTTGACAGTGATTTGCTTCATGAAAAAGTAGGTGATTTTGATACTGAGCTTGTAAAAGAGTTTTTTGTTGCTTTTACTAATTCAATGAATATAACTTTGCATATAAAAACTTTTTACGGAGAGAATACTCATCATATAATAGAATCTATTTTTAAAGGCGTTGCCAGAGCTTTATCACAAGCATGCGAAATAGATGAAAAATATAAAAATGAGGTATTATCAACAAAAGGTATGTTAGAAAAATAATATTTAAATTATGAGCGTCTGGTAAGTTTACTTGGCAGACTCTACCGGCGAATAATTTTTTATTTTTAAAAATTTATATATAAAAAATTATGAGCGTCTGACAAGTTTACTTGGCAGACTCTACCGGCGAATAATTTTTTATTTTTAAAAAATTTATATATAAAAAATTATGAGCGTCTGACAAGTTTACTTGGCAGACTCTATTAGCGAATAATTTTTTATTTTTAAAAATTTATATATAAAAAATTATGAGCGTCTGACAAGTTTACTTGGCAGACTCTATTAGCGAATAATTTTTTATTTAAAAAAGGAACGAATTATGATAGCTATAATCGATTATGGAGTTGGAAATTTATTTTCACTTATGTCATCACTTGATTATGTGGGTATAGAAAATAAATTGACAGATGATGAAAATATAATAAAAAATGCTGATGCAATTATACTTCCTGGAGTTGGTGCTTTCAGAGATGCCATTGATAAATTAGAAAAAAGAAATGAAGGCATATTGAAACATACTATAATTGAAGAAGCTAAAAAAGGTAAATTAATTTTAGGTATATGTTTAGGTATGCAGATGTTTTTTGATAAAAGCTATGAATACGGCGAATATAATGGTCTTGGACTTATAAAGGGAAGTATATGCCCTATAGAAAAAGATTTGAAAAATAAAGAATTAAAAATCCCTCACATGGGTTGGAATAATTTAAATATCAGAAAAGAAGATAAATTATTTAAATATATTAATAATATGGAATATGTATATTTTGTACATTCATATTATGGAAAGTACTGCGATGAAAGTATAATAGCTGACAGTGAATATGATGTTACTATACCAGCAGTTGTAAAATCGAATAATGTATATGGAATACAGTTTCACCCAGAAAAAAGCGGAAATACTGGTCTTAATATACTTAAAGGTTTTAAAGAATTAATATACAGCTAAAGAATATATACTGAAAATTTTTAAGTTTGTCAATGTTTTTGTTGTTCTTTTTCCCGCCGCATACGCTCTGCGGACTTTGTCAAAGAACCAAAAAGTGCAATTATAAAATTAGTACTAAATCATACTAAAATTGTTTTACATGTAATATAAATTATCAATTTAAGTTAAAATATAGCCCTTTTGCTTCTTTGTGGCAACAAAAGAAGTGGGGTGCTGCACGCTGTGTACTTCGTAAGGGCAAAGCCCTGCAGATATTTAAAATTTAAAAAAATTATTTTTGACAAAATATAGTTGTTTAGGTATATTATTATAATAATAATTACTTTATATATTATCAACTTTATTACTGCACAAAAAAGTTGATAATATATTTCATAATTAAAATAATGCTATTCTGGCACGTTTAATTTCTGTTCTGTATCTCTTTATTTCCCATTGTGTCTTTTCTTTATTCCAATTTAAAATATCAGCCATTGTTTCTGCTATATGTTCAGCAATTAAAGTACCGCAATCATTTTCTGTTAAAATAAATCTTAATCTTCTCATCATAATATCATCTAAATGACAAGCATGTTCCACTTCAATAAAGTATCTTATCAATCCCCTATTTATTCTATAATCAAGACCAACTTCAACTAAAAGAGAAGAATCATTCTGGCACATTTCATTTAATTTCATAATCATTTTTACAGATCCGAAATAGTCTATTAAAAACTTAACCATTTCTTTATTAAGCACTAATTGAACATTCTTCTCTATTTTATTATTTATAACCTTCTCATTACTGAACCATTTATAAGGCTTACCATACATTTTTACTAAAGTTTTTATAGCAACAGCTGAAGAAGTTGTAAAATCTCCGCCTTCTACTGTAAATAATCTATATTGAGGATGAGAATGTATTTTCACATTTAAAGGATTTAAAGGCATCATTCCTGCCTGAGTTGTAACAATATGATTCTTATTTACAATAGAACTAAAGTAAGTATTGTATATATCAAGCAAATATTCTGCCTCATCGCTTGTAGCATATACACAGTCAAAATCTGTATGATGCTTTTTTATTGTAGGGCCTATAATAGTAGAATTTTTCCAACGTGTTAAAAATACATTAGGTCTATTCTTTATTTTAGGAAGTACAACTGATTTATTTATATGTATCAAATCACTGTCTATAACTAAATGTGTTCCTTTTACATAAGATACACCATCTTCAAAACTTCCATTAGGAACTAAAGAACTTATACTCTGTCCCCAAGCTCCTGCAGCAATCAATATAGTTTTACCTGAAGCCACATAAACACGCCTATCAACATTATCAGTAAATACTACTGAATTTATTTCTTTTTGATTATATTCAAAGCCTTTTACTTCAGCATAATTCAATATATCAGCACCATATTCCTCTGCTTTTAAAAGAAGTTCTATAACATATCTTGAATCATCTACATAACCTTCATAATATTCTATTGCTGCTATTACATCATTATTAACTAAATCCGGCAAAATATCTAAGGCTGAATTTCGGCTATGAGATACATGCTTCTTAGTCTTTCCAAATATAGAAAATAAATCATATAAAAATGCCCTCATCTCCTCTCTGAAAAGACCTCTGCGACTATGTTCATATATAGGCTTCATGATACCAAAAGGAGAAGAAGAATTTTTATACATCAAATTGTTTCTTTCTTTTACCTGATTAATAACAGATATAAGATTCTTACTGTTCATATCATTGAATCTTCCAGTAAGCATTTTTGAAGTACGTGATGAAGCTCCGTAGGAGAAGTCATGTTTTTCTAATAGAAGTGTAGAAAATCCCACTCTTGAAGTCTTTAATGCTATAGTAGCACCTATAACACCGCCGCCTATAATTATGATATCATAATTTTTTTTACTTTTACTATGGAGTATCTCAGCTCTAGTTTTTGCCATAAATACCTCTCCTCTTATTTTATAAGAACATAATAAAACCAATATCTATATATTATATAGTATAGAACAAAATTATTATAAATACAAATATTTTAATAATTCAACTAAACTTAATCTGTTTTTATTTTTCTCAGTAAAGGATAACATCTCCTTAGTTTTTCCATGATTATCTATATAATGTCCCTCAAATTCTCCAAGATACTGAATAGGAAAAGATAAATAGGAATTATAAGCTAATACAGAAAAAGTCGGAGTAAATAATATATAATTTCCTTTATTTCTTTTAGCAAAATCTATAATTTCATCATTATCATCTAAAGCATCACCAAGTATAATATACTTACTGAATTTATTGCTGTTAATATCATTTTCAAATCTTGAAATTCTCAAATCCTTAACAGAATAATCATTAATATTTGTATAATTATCTCTTATATTATTAGAATTAGTTGCCATTCTATTTTTTTTGAAAGTTAAATGAGATATTCCCAAAGAATAAATAAAATCATCAAATGCCTTAATATCTTCTATAGGATACATACTTGAACTTATAGCCAAAGTACTGTCAATATCAATTTCACCTATAAATTTATGATAAAGTTCTTTAGCCTTCCTAAAATCAAATTGCATGCCATTATAAAAAGGAGTTTCTAATAAATTATTGGAATAGTAAGACATTTTTCTTCCATAATCGCATAATCCGTATTTTTTGCCTTTAGGAGAAGAAATATCCTTTATACTAATATCTATATAACTATAATCTACTTCGCATAAATGATTACAGCCTATACAAAAACTTCTGATTTTCTTTACAGTGCTTATATCCTCATATAATTTATTGTCTATGTCCCTTTCTACCTCAAATACATGAGTAGGACATAAATCTGTTATCATAGAATTATATCCGTCTACAACTTTATAATCTCTGCATATTCCGCAATTAATACATCTTTCATAATTAGTTTTTATATAATTAGGAAGATTCATTTCTTCAACAATTTTTTTTACTTCTTTTAAATTAATATCATCTTCATTTGAAGCATTATCAGAGGCTAATATTGAAATTTTATAAAAATCCAAATATTTTTTTAATTGACAAACATAATCAACTTTACAGCTTTCGCATATAGGCTTATGCATGTATAGTATAGACTGAAGCAATGATATTCTATATTTTATAATATCTTCATCTTCAGTTAAAACACTCATAGAATTTTCTACTATTTCATTGCATGCAAATTTATAAGAATAATTAATTTCATTCCTGCGTTTTACTTTAACCACACATAATCTGCAGCATGCTATTGTATTTTTAGGTTCAAAAGTATTCGTAGATGGGTTTATTTTGTAAGAGCATAAATGAGGTATATCAACATTAATGTATGATAGTGCTTGAAGTATAGTATATCCCTTTTGAGCAGATACCATTTTTCCATCAACATTAAATTTTACTATCATTAAAATAAAACCTCATTAATCTTTTATAAAACTATACAATGTAACCTTATTCTCTATCAAATATAAAAACTCATCTCTGAACATTTCTATTGTAGATGATATGCAATTAGCCAGATTCCTAATATATGAGCAGGAAGCCCCTAACTTTATCATATCAACAGCTTCTTTCAAACTTGCATAATCACTGTAAATAGAATTGGCCAAAAGCATTTTATTGATATAATATTCGCATAAATCAAAACCATAATGACAAGGCATACATCTGCCGCAGGATATACTCCTTCCAAACTGAACTATTTTTAATACTACCCTAACCATACATCTGTCTTCACGTATGAAACATATTCCCCCATTGCCAATTTTCATTTTAAGACTGTCAAAACATTCATAATCTAAAGTCATTTTCTGAAATGTTTCAAAATCTATAGGAGGATTCAAAAAACCATTAGTAAATACACATTTTGCAGTATACTCTTTATTAAGTCCTCCAGCTGATTTGCTAAGATTTTTTAAAGGGGTATCTATTTCAAACTCATATAAATTCGGATTAATTATATCTCCAGTAACGGAAAATATATATGTTCCTTTATTCTTACCGGTACCATAATTTTTGAAGCTATATTCCCCAATATGTGCTAAATATGTAAGCTGAGTTATAGTATCTAAATCGAATATATATTTTTTACTTTCTAAATATGAAGGAGTAATTCTTTGACTGCATTCTTGATAATATGTGTCCTCAGTATATATGTTCACTTTTACATCATATATAAATCTTGCATCTTCAGCTTCTGCTACAGCCTTTATAATAATATCTTTTTCTTCCAAATAATAATTTTTTAATACAATATCTATTCTTTTTACATTAAGAATTTTTGCAAGAAATGAGGAACCGTCTAATATAAGATGCGGATTATTTTTTATAAGAAATTTATCTTTAAAAACAAGATAATCAAAAGATGCTGCATTAACGATTAAAAAATCTTCTTTTATATTTTTATCAGTCAGAATACTATACAATGATCTTTGAAAAGCATCGCGTGAAAGTACAGAAAAACTCTGCAAATCTCTTATAAAGGTTTGCTCTAATGATTGTACTACTAAATAATCACCAAAATGATCTTTATAGGTTCCAATATTAGTTATATTACTTTCACTATGCAGTAAAAATTTCTTCATCTTTTTCTTACATGTATAGCTTCTATATACTTGATAATACTTTTAAAAGACGATTTTGTACATTCCATACCATTAATAAGGACAGGTACAGCATTACGGCAATTATGCATACACTCCATCTCTTTGAGGAGCATACCATCTGCTGATGGTACGCCTATTTGCAAGTCATAATGCGAACGAATAGATTCCAAAAGAGCATAAGCTCCTTTTGTAGAACAATGAAGTCCCACGCATACCTCTATGACAGTTCTCACATCGGTTGACATACTATTATTTCCCATTAATAAACTTTAACATTCAAGAGATGAAAAAAACATTAATATGTATAATGTTAGTTTATATTACTTTTTCTTATGCCTATTTTTGCGTAAACGTTTTTTGCGTTTATGCGTAGCCATCTTTTGACGAAGTCTTTTTCTTCCTGAAGGCATATACACTCCCATTTTTATCTAATTTGAATACTTATTATACCATGTTATGTAAATAATTTCAAGTTAAACCCAGAAAAACTATACTTTATTTTTTTTGTATTTTATTATAATATTTATATTTGATAAAAGGAGTCAATTATGAATGAATTAGAAAAAATGATTAATGGTCTTGAATATTGCAGCGGAGATAAAGATTTAGAAATGATGAGGGATAAAGCTAAAGACTTGTGCTTGGAATATAATTTATTAAAATCAAATCAGACAAAAGAAAAAGAAGATATAATAAAAAAACTATTCGGAAAAATAGGAAAAGATTTTGGAATTACTGCTCCGTTTTATTGTGATTATGGATTCAATATAGAAGCTGGAGATAATTTTTATGTTAATTATAATTGCATAATATTAGACTGTGCCAAAGTTAAATTCGGAGATAATGTATTTATAGCACCAAACTGCGGATTCTATACTGCAGGACACCCAATAGATATAGAAAGAAGAAACCAATATATAGAATATGCTTATCCTATAACAGTTGGAAATAATGTATGGTTTGGAGCAAATACTATAGTTGTGCCGGGAGTAACAATAGGAAATGGTGTTGTTATAGGTGCTGGAAGCGTTATTGTAAAAGATATACCTGACAATGTTGTTGCTTTTGGAAATCCTTGCAAAGTAATTAGAGAAATAACCGATGAAGATAAAAAGAAATGCTTAAATTGGAATAAAAAATAAATTTTAGTATATTATTTTTAATAAAAAATAATCATAGCATATATCAAATATATACTATGATTATTCTCACATATATTTAAATTAAAAACCCATTATTAAACTTTTTGAACATCGACAAGTTTTTCTACAGTTTTAGCAAGTAAATATACACCTACTCCAGTAGCACCTTTAGATAAATACTTATTATCAGATTCACTAATAGAAGTACATGCTATATCCAAATGTGCCCATTTAGCTCCTTCTGTAAAACATGATAGGAATTGAGCAGCTGTTATAGTACCTGCAAGTCTTCCGCCAGTATTTTTTATATCAGCTATATCGGATTTTATTTGTTCTTTATACTCATCAAACATAGGAAGTTCCCATACTCTTTCATAAGTATCATTTCCGGCATCTACTAAAGCTTTTGTTAATACTTCATCATTTGACATTAATCCAGTAGCATTTCTTCCTAAAGCTATAGAACAAGCACCAGTTAAAGTAGCAATATCTATAGCAAAATCCGGATTGAATTTTTTTATACCATAAGCCAAAGCATCAGCAAGTATCAATCTTCCTTCAGCATCTGTATTAACTACCTCTACTGTAACACCATTGCACATTTTTAATACATCGCCAGGGTTAATAGCAGCACTTCCAGTTTTATTATCAGTTAAAGGACATAATACTGTAACATTAGCATCTAAATTCATATCAGATATTAAAAATAATGCTCCGCAAACTGCAGCAGCTCCTGCCATATCATCTTTCATACCTAACATACTATCAGCAGGCTTCAAAGACATTCCGCCTGTATCAAATGTTATACCTTTACCTACTAATAATATATGTTTTTTAGCTCTTGCTTTTTTATATTGTGCTATGAATAATCTAGGAGGATTCTTACTTCCAGCATTAACTCCTAATAAACCATTCATATTTGCAGCTTTTAATTCTTTTTCTGTTAATACAGTAGTTGTTATTTTTCTGCTTTCAGCCTGTTTTTTAGCTCTATCAACAAATGTTAATGAGTTAATAACATTGCTTGGTTCATTAACCATATCTCTAGCCCAAAATATACAATTTGCTATTTGATTTGCTTTAGCTATAGCATTTTCAGTGTCTTTTTTATCACCTGAAACTAAAAGAATATTCTTTATAACTGTTTTTTCTTTTAATCTTTTATCGCCTAAATAATTATCAAAGCTATAAGAAGAAAGTATCATACCCAAACAGAATTGAATATAAGATTCTTCAGAAGCTATTTCAGCAAATAATTCAGCCATATCAACTTCTATATCATCAATATGTAAATCTTTCATTATTTTTATTAATGAAGCTCCGGCATTTTTCCAAGTTTCATACATATAATTTTTCATTTCTCTATATGTAATAAAAATAACTCTAGTATTGCTTGCAAATCCAAAAGCAAAAGGCGTAGAAGGTGTATAATATTTATCTTTCACTAAACTATTGAATAATTTTATATACTCTTCATTAAATGTACATACTTTAGGTTCTTCTTTTTCAACTTTTACAAAAATTGCTACTGTATGTTTTTTTATAAAATTGACTGTATGTTTAAGTTTCATTTTATATCCTTAAATTTATAAGTTAATATTAACTAACAATTATATATAATGTTTATTTTATGTCAATTAAAATAGAAAAAAAACTAAAAATAGCTATTGCAATATACTATAAAAAATATACAATCACATAATAGTACATATACAAATTTATTTTATACAATAGAGGAATAATATTTATGAAAAAATTGTATATTATTTTAATAGTAATTACCATTATAATATTATCATGCTCAAAAGGTGTAAGCAGAAATAACCCGGAAGGTTGGGTAAACGATAACACATTTAGAGTACTAGGTTTAGGCTCCCCTTCTGATGATACAAGAGATAAATTCAGAAGAGAAGTAGAGGCAAAACAAGCAGCAGAATTGGACGGTAAAAATAAAATAGTAGCAAAAATAGTAGGATCATATATAGAATCATTAAGCTCTACAGAAAAAGGCATGATAGATGAATATACTATACAAGAAAGAGTTGCTGGAAGGGTTAGAGGTCTTTCTGTTATAGAAAGTAAATGGGATTCAAGTCAAAACTGTACTGTTGTAATGGAATTGTATGGTAAAAATTTAAAGCAGAGAATCGATGAATTGGTAGTTCAATATCTTAATGAAGTTGGTTTGCAATACACAGCTCAGGATATTGCCGGAATGGTTAGAACTTATGAATAATTATTGATAAATTATTTGTTAAAAACAATATATTAATGATTGCATAATATCACAAATATATTGTATATTATTACAATAATAATCATTTTTTGTTTAAAACAAATAAAATTAATAATCGATAATTAATAAAAGATATTTTACTTAATATGTATTTTATTTATTATATTTAAAGTATTAATATAATATTATGTGAATATTTTTTACAGCTATTGCAATATATATTTTAAAAATATATAATATCCTAATAGGAGGAATAAAACATATGAAAAAAATTTTTATTATATTGATGATATCAGCAGCATTTGCTGTTTCATGCGGTACTGGCATCAGCAAAAGCAGACCAGAAGGCTGGATTAACGATGATACATTCAGAGTTATGGGTATGGGATTGCCTTCAGAGGATATAGATCCTACAGATAAATTTAGAAGAGAATTAGCTTCTAAACAAGCTGCTGAATTAGACGCTAAAAACAAAATCGTTGCTAAAGTAGTAGGTTCATATATAGAATCTTTAAGTTCTACAGAAAAAGGTATGATAGATGAATATGTTATACAAGAAAGAGTAGCTGGAAGATTAAGAGGTGCTTCTGTAGTAGAAACTAAATGGGATTCTAAACAAAACTGTACTGTAGTTATGGAGTTATATTCTAAAGGCTTAAAAAAACAAGTTGATGCTTTAATAACTAAATACCTTAATGAAGTTGGTATGCAGTATACAGCTCAAGATGTTGCCGGAATGGTTAGAACTTATGAGTAAATAATTTCTTATTTTGTAAAATATGGGGGGCTATTTTCATAATAGCCCCTTTTTTGTTACTAAAAGTATTATTTTCTACCAGCATAATTTCCATTATTGGTAAAAAATCGGACATTTTTTCGAGTTTAATTACATTTTGTTGTTTTATTTTTTTAATAAAATTAATTAAAAATATTTTTTATATACTATTGCAATATAGTATTCAAAATATATAATAAAAATATATTGTTGCATAAATACTAGAAATAGTATATTTTTATTTTTACATAATAAAATAGTATTAGGAGTTACTAATGTATACAGAAAATATTAGCGGAAGATTAGCATTTGTTTCCGGAGCTAGTGCAGGTATTGGAGAAGCTGTTGCTAAAATGCTTGCTTCTAATGGAGTTAATCTTATATTGGCTGCTAGAAGAATAGAAAAACTTGAAAGTTTAAAATCTCAATTAGAAAAAGAATATAATGTAAAAGTAGATGTTATAAAGTTAGATTTTTCTAAAACTGAAGATATAATAAAAGCAATTGATAATATTGAAAACAAGAATATAGATATTTTAATAAACAATGCTGGTTTAGCTTTAGGCAAAGATTTATACTATAATAATAGTATGGAAGATGCTTTACAAATGGTAAGAGTAAATTGTGAAGGTTTAATAGTATTAACAAGACTTTTGCTCCCTTATATCTTGAAAAGCAAGTATGGACATATAGTAAATTTATCTTCTACAGCTGCTGATGAAGCTTATAGCGGAGGTGCTATATATTGTGCTACTAAATCTTTTGTAGAAATGTTCGGAGACAGTCTTAGGGTTGAATTAATAGATAAACCAGTAAAAATAACAAATATTAAGCCTGGTGCTGTTAATACAGAGTTTTCTACAGTAAGATTTAAAGGGAATAAAGAAAAAGCAGATAATGTATATAAGGGATTTATTCCTTTATATGCTGAAGATATAGCCGATAATATAGAATATGCATTAACTAGAAAAAGCCATGTTCAAATATCAAGCATGACTATTATGGCAGAAAATCAAGGCAGTGCTACCATAATACATAGAGATAATAAATAAACAATTCATTTTTTAAGGGAGTTATTTTCTATGGGTGATATAGATAACACTAGAGATAGACTAAAATTAGATGAACTAAACAAAGATGCTAGAAAAGATTTATTCAATAAATTCGTAGATGCTGGCGGTGAGGTTGTAACAGATAAGAAGAAGGTTAATACTGGAGTTGTTGGCGGTTCATCAAGAAGAAATGCAAACACTTTAGTTGGAAACGATTCTAAAGGTTCAAAAGGTGCAAATACTTCAGGCGGAGCTAAACCAGATAGTAATTCTGCTAACAATAGCAATTCTACTGCTGTTGCTGTTAAGCAAAAAAATAGCGGATTATTATCTAATTTAAAACTCTGGTTTGATGCTGTAGGTGCTGGAGTTATTACATTTATGGGAGGAAATGTTAACCCTAAATTCTTGAACTTTATAGATAAAAATATCATATCAGCATTCTTAGAAATGGACACCTTAATATTTAATGCTTTAAATCCTACAGAAGCTACAGATATAGATGCTAAAACTAAACATCAAAAAATCATAGCTCAATTTTCAAAAGACCTTGATGATTTAGAGCTTTTGGAAAGAATTAAAGACCAATATGATGAAAAAATTTATAAAGATTTCTTAAGACCATTCAAAGAATTAAATACTAATGTTATGGCTGAAAGTTATACAAGAGAATTAAAATCTATGTTCAAGCCATTATATGTTCTTCATGCCTATTCTTCAAGAATAAAATTGGCTGGAGAAAAAGCTATGCTTGCCTATGCTATGGTTGATAATATTAGTAAAGGTATAGTAAACTCAAGAATATCAGCATTCAAAAGAGCTGTTGATCTTGTATACTCAAAATATTATCCTAAATTGTTAATATTAGTTCAATATGCTTGTAAAGAGAAATTAGAAACTATAAATGATTTTAACCGTTTCTTGAATATTTCAGATGAGGATATATTAGGATATTATACAAAATTAAGAAAAGAAAAAGAAAAATTACAAGAAACTAAAATAGAACAGGCAAAAGAAAATATAGGCAAGAAAAAAGATGCTGAAGAAGAAAAACTAAGCAAAGTTGAATCTATAGGCGTCAAACTAATAAATAAATGCGTATCATTCAAAAAAGAAGATAATAATATAGCTTATGAAGCAGATCCTTTCTTTGTTGTATCTACAAAAGATAAGATATACAGAATAAAGGTATTAATAGACTTCTTAGACAGAGAATATTCAGCTGTATTTGTATCTAATAAGGTAAGATATAATTTAGTTTATGACAATCAAGTTAGAACAGATTATAAAAATGATTTTAATAATATATTCTTATCATTATCAGATACTCATTCAAGATTAAATGAATACAGCGAGCTTTGCAGAAATATTCTTAAAGTAGAAGAAGATAAAACTATGCGTTTTGAACAAAGAGTTTCTATGTTATCTGATAAAAATGGTCAGCGTTCTTATTTGGCTAAAAACTTGAGAAACACTTTTGTATCAATAATTTCACCATTTAAGAAGAAGTTAGATAAATTATTATTAGATAAAGAAGAAAGAGAAAGAATCATAGAAAACCCTAATGATATATTAACTTTTTCTTCAGAACTAGGTAAAGGCAAAAAAAGAATACAAGGTTATAATGTAATGAAAGCTTTAACAGAAGCATATTACTTTATTTCTGGATTCAATTATTTAATCACACAAGGTGAATTATCTGGAGCTGGAATATTGATAGAAGGCGAAGATGAAGAAGAAACACTCACTACAGAACAAACTTCTTCTCAAGATGCAGTACTACAAGAAACAGCAGAAGAAGTTGCTAATACTGAAGGACAAACTGAGGAACAGTCTTCAATGATGGAAGGAAATGAAGATATATCAGAAGAAGGTTCTAGCAATGCAGAAAATCCTGATGCTGTAACAGTTAATGGCAATGAATTTGATGAATCTATAGAAGATAAAGATTTATTTGAAGAACCAATTGATAATAATAATGATAATGACAATAAAGAAGAAGAAACTAAAGAGGTATAATCTTGGCTTATAAATCCCCAAAAGTTATTATGCTTGAATATATTCCATTACGTATATTGATGGAGTTAATGGCAATTACACCATATATTATTGTTGTATTATTTGCCAAATTGGTTGGTACTTTAATGTACTATTTAGTACCTAGTGCCAGACGTGTAGCATTAATTAATTTGAAACAAGCCTTTCCTGAAAAAAGTTTTCATGAAAGGAAAAGAATAGCAAAGCGTTCTATGAAATCTATGATAATGACTTTTGCCGAGTTTATCAAATCATCAAGAATGTCAAATGAACAGATATTGAAAAGAATCAAAATAGAAGGTCAGGAGATGTTTGATGAAGCTATGCATAAAAAAAACAGAGGTATAGTAGCTGTTACTGGTCACTTAGGAAACTGGGAATATATAGCTTTTTATTTTGCTATAAAAGGATATCACCCTAGTGTTATAGTAAGACCTCTTGATAATCCGAAATTAGATGCTTATATGAAATCTTGGAGAGAAAAAAGAGGTATGAAATGTATATCAAGATGGGGAAATTTAAGAGAAATATTTTATGCCTTAAATGAAAATAGTCCTGTTGCCTTCTTATCAGATCAAAACTATTTAGATGGTATTTTCGTAGATTTCTTCGGATATCCTTGTGCTACAGCTACCGGTCCAGTGGCAATAGCAATGAAAACAGGATCTCCTATAGCAATACTTTATAGCGTTCCGGATAGATATGGACATCATAAAATTGTAGTATCAGAGATAATGTACATAGAAGAAAAAGAAACAAAAGAAGAAACTATAAGACATAATACACAAAGATACACTAAAAAGCTTGAAGAAATTATAGCCAAATACCCTGAAAATTGGCTTTGGGTACATCCAAGATGGAATACCAGACCTAATGGGGAACCTGAAATATTTTATAAAAATAAGAATTATAAATAATTTTTTTACTTTGTTTTTTTTTCGTAGGTTTATAATATGTACTAAAACACTATGATTATCAAAAAAACAATTTTATTTATAATACAAATAATCTTATTTTCTAATATAATGATGTAGAAACATTCATATAATATATTCAATTTTATTTTTTATAAAGTATAAAATCAATAGGTTTTAGTAAAAAAATAAACTATTAATACAATAGGAGGTTATATATATGGAGCAAAAAAAACGTTCATTTATGTTCTTTTTAAACCTTGGACTTACTTTTACCTTAGTTGGTATTATAATTTCCTTTTTCATTTTTTCATATGAAAAAAATTATAAAAGAGATGAGTTTTTAGTTCATGCTCAAGCAGCACCTGAAAAAACTGCTTTTTCTGGTTCATTAGATGGGGCTTTAGAAGTTGAAAGTGCTATAAGAGATGTAGTTGATAGAAATATGCCTGCTGTAGTTAATATATCTACAGAGATAGAAGCTGGTCAAACAGAAGAAGATAGATATGCTGATGAATTCTTTAGATTCTTTTTCGGCGATCAAATGCCTAGACAGAGAAGAAGTCAAAAATCATTAGGAAGCGGTTTCATAATTAATGAAGATGGTTATGTACTTTCTAATTACCATGTAGTTAAAGGTGCTACTAAAATAATGATTACTCTTTATGGAGAAGACGGCGAATTACCAGCTCAATTAGTAGGATATGATGAAGCTTATGATTTAGCTCTATTAAAAATAGAAGCTAATAACAGAACTTTCCCTTATGTTGCTTTAGGCGACAGTGATGCTATAGAGCCGGGAGAATTTGCTATTGCTATAGGTAACCCTTACGGACTTAATAATACAGTAACTTTCGGTATTGTAAGTGCTAAAGGTAGAAGCGATGTTGGTGCTAATAAATATCAAAGATATATACAAACTGATGTTGCTATAAACCCTGGTAACTCAGGAGGCCCTTTATTTAATATACATGGACAAGTAATAGGTATAAATACTTTAATATACTCTACTTCAGGCGGAAGCATAGGTATAGGTTTTGCTACTCCTATCAATCTTGCTACTTCTGTTATGACTGAATTAAAAGAAAACGGAAAAGTAACTAGAGGATATTTAGGAATATACTTACAAGACATTGATGAAAATTTATCAAGAGGTCTTAATGTTAAACAAAACAGCGGTGTTTATGTAAGTGAAGTTATACCAGATTCACCTGCTTCTAAAGGCGGATTACAAGACGGCGATATCATCATAGAATTTGATGGTGAAAAAATGACTAAATCTGGAGACTTATTTAATAAAGTTGCTACTACAAAAGTAGGTAAAGAAGTTACCGTAAAATATTTGAGAAACGGCAGAGAAAAAAGCACAAAAATCACTATAGAAGCTAGAGTTGAAGATGAAAATGTTGTTCCTAGCAGACAATCACAGAACAATTCTCAGGGATCTGCACGTTCTTGGATGGGATTAGATGTTTCTAATATTACACCAGAAATATCTCAAAGACTTCAAATAAGAAGCAATGAAAGAGGTGTTGTTGTGCTTAATATGAGTCAGAACTCTCAAGCATATCAAGCAGGACTTAGACCTGGAGACGTTATTAAAGCTATTAATGGCATCACTATTTCAAATACTGATGACTATAATAACTTTGTAAAATCTTATGGTAACGACAAATCTTTCACTATTACAATAAAACGTGCTAGAATGACTTATGTTATCATTATAGAATAGTGCTTATAATTTAAAATGTTATAGAGGGCTTTTGGTATTTCCAATAGTCCTCTTTTTTTATTTGCTATTTAAATAATTTTAATCACTATATTTTATAAATATATAAAGTTGTATTTGTTTTAATATAAAGAAATTATTAGTCATTATTATGTAAACTATTTTTTAATTTGTACTTGCATTCATAACTAATTTAATATATTATTAATAAACTATATAATTTTGAAATAAATATAAAGTATTCATATATAATGTTCTTAAATAGGAGCTATCATGACACATTTAGAATTGAGAGAAAAATTTAAAGAGTTTTTTAAAAGTAAAAACCATTTTATAGAAAAATCATCTTCACTTATACCTATAGATGACCCTAGCCTATTATTCACAACTGCCGGAATGCTTCAGTTCAAACCATATTATGCTGGAATAAAAAAAGCACCATATACAAGAGCTGCAAGCATACAAAAATGTTTCAGACTTTCAGATTTAGAAAATATAGGTAAAACTGCAAGACACCATACATTCTTTGAAATGTTTGGTAATTTCTGTTTTATGGGAGATTATTTCAAGAAAGAAGCTATTGAATTTGCTTGGGAATTTTCTACTCAGGTAATTAAACTTCCTATAGAAAGAATATATGTTTCTATTTATGAAAAAGATGATGATGCTTTCAAGATTTGGAACGAGCATATAGGAATACCAAAAGAGAAAATAGTAAGACTTGGAAAGAAAGATAATTTCTGGGGACCTGCTGGAGATTCAGGAGCTTGCGGCCCTTGCAGTGAGCTTTATATAGATATGGGAGAAGAAAAAGGCTGCGGTAAACCTGATTGTTTCGTTGGCTGCGATTGTGAAAGATATTTGGAATTCTGGAATTTAGTATTCAATGAATTTTTCCAAGATGTTGAAGGTAATTTATCACCACTAAAAAATGTAGGTATAGATACTGGAATGGGACTTGAAAGATTATGCTACATTATACAAGGTGTTGAAAGCAATTATCAAACTGATGTAATGAAGCCTATTGTTGATGCTATAATAAAAAAATTAAATGTAAAATATGAAGATAAAAATAAAACAAAAATCAATTTAATAGCTGACCATTTAAGAGCATTAGTATTTGTTCTTGCAGAAGGCTGCGTACCATCTAATGAAGGCAGAGGATATGTATTAAGAAGACTTTTAAGAAGAGCTTTAAAAACTGCAAATGATTTAGGACATAAAGGTGCTTTCTTAAATGAGCTTACTGGTGCCGTAATAAATGTTTATAAAGATATATATGATTATTTGCCAAAAGAAGAAGAAAATATAAAAAGAATATTAAAAGATGAAGAAAATAAATTCATAAGCACAATATCTGCAGGTATGAATAAACTTTACAGTGTAATGGAAGAAAACAAAGAAAGTAAAGTTATATCAGGCAAAGATGCATTTATGTTATTCGATACTTACGGACTTCCTCTTGATATCACAGAAGAAGAAGCTGCTGATCATGGATTTACAGTTGATAAAGCTGGTTTTGAAGAAGCTATGGAAGAACAGAAGAAAAGAAGCAGAGGAACTGGAGAAGATAAAAAATCTAAATTCGGTTATGTTGAAAATTATGAAACTAAATATGTAGGCGAAGAAAGAGACAATTTAGTTAATGGAGTAAAAGCAAAAATAGTTGCTGTATATAAAGAAAATACTGTTATAGTAACAGATGTATCTCCTTTCTATGGTGAAATGGGCGGACAAGTTGGAGACAATGGACATTTAGAAACAAGCTCAAAAGAAACTATAAAAGTAATAGATACTCAAAAGAAAGAGAGTACTATTATACATATATTAGAAAACAATAATCATTCATTCAATGCAGGCGAAGAAGTAACATTATTCGTTAATGCTGACAGAAGAAATGCTATAAGAAAAAATCATACAGCTACACATATACTTCAAAGAGTTTTAGAACTTACATTAGGAAGCCATGTTAATCAGTCTGGTAGTTTTGTATGCGAAGATTATTTAAGATTTGACTTCACTCACCCAGATTCAATTCCTGAAGAAACTTTGATTAATGTAGAAAATCAAGTTAATGAAGTGGTGTTCAAATCAATGCCTGCTGTAATAAAATATATGCCTAAAGAAGAAGCTATTGCAGCTGGAGCTAAAGCATTATTCGGAGAGAAATATCCTGATACAGTAAGAATACTTGATATAGGAAATGGTTTTTCTGTGGAACTTTGCGGAGGCAGCCATTTGACAAATACATCTGAAGTTGGTTATTTCCATATAGTAAGCGAAGGTTCCGTTGCTAGCGGTGTAAGACGTATAGAAGCTATTACTGGCTTAAAAGCTGCTAAAGAAGCTACTGTATTATTCAATAAAGTTAAGAATTTAAGCAGTATATTAAATGCCAATAAAATAGATGAACTTACTGTAAAAGCTGAAAATTTACAAAATGAAGTAAAAAAATTGCAAAAAGATATTAAACAATTAAAAACTTCAGGAGCTTCAGCAAATTCATTTATAGATAAGTTTGAAGATTTAAACGGAATTAGATTCTATAATTTAGAGTTTAATGAGGATATAAAAGAAGTAAGACTATACGCTGATACTATAAAAGAAAGAGTAAAAGACAGTATTGCTATAATGATAAGTAAAACTGATACTTCAAACTCTATACTTGTACAGATAACAGGAAATGCTTTGAAAGAAAAGAAATTATCTGCTAATAACATCATAAAAGATATTATAGCAGTAAGTGGCGGACGCGGAGGCGGAAAAGATACTTTTGCTCAAGGATCTATAGAAAATACTGAAAAGGCAAAAGAAGAAATTAATAAATTAAAGAGTAAATGGTTATAATATTGATATGAAAAAAAATATAATAGCTTTTATATTTACTGCAATCTCTATGCTTTTATTATCTTGTTCTGAAAAAGATGTTACTTTACGCAGACTTGAAGATGTGCATAAAGCAGAAAAGAAATTGGAAAAAGATCCAAATAATGAAGAAATAATATTAGAAGTTCTAAATGCAGCACAAAACGGAGGAAGAGAAGTTCGTGCTGAAGCTGTATGGCTTTTAGGAAAGATAGAAGCTGATATAGCCTATAGTGATTTTCTTCGTGCCAGTGTTGAAGACCCTGACTTTAATGTACGCTGTTTAGCTGTTTTAGGGCTTGGAAAATTGGAAGCTAATAACCCGGAAGCTATTGACAGAGTAAAAAGAGCAATATCTGATACAGATTTGCAAGTTCAAATAGAAGGTTTGAAAGTAGCTGGAACTATGAGGGCAAAAGCTCTTTTAAACTCTATACTTGAAAGTTTATCCAGTAAAAATAAATGGGTAAGAATGGCAGCTGTTGAGGCTTTAAAAGACTATGATGATGCCAGAGTTGATAGGTCTTTGAATTTACTTGCTTCTACTGACAAAGACTATGCTGTAAGATCAACTATAAAACAGGTTGTAGAATACAGAGAAAATAAAAAACCTGAAGCTGTTGAAGAAACTAAAGAAGTTAAAGAAACTACAGTAGAAAAAACAGAATAAAAAGATTAGGATATATTATTGTGAGTAAAACGACTATTAAATTATTTATATTTATAATAATGTCTTTATTTATTATGATATCTTGTGCTTCAAGATATTCCTATGTAAGAGTAGATGATATCATAGAGAAAAATAGAACCATTGCTATAGCCTCTTTTACATTTCCTAAAAATATGACTAATCAATATACTGACAAATTAAAATATTTAAATACAGAAATATACACTGATTTTGTATTAAACAGTTTTATTAGTAATTTTAATTCTCAAAATGAAATGGTTAGACTAATAACCTTGCAAGAGGCATTAGGAAATGAAGAATTTGCCAAACTGCCTAATCACTCAATATTAGGTGCTGATTATGTTGCTGCTACCGGAACACTTGCAACTAATAGACTAAGCGAAGAAACTTTATCACTTCTTACTGATAAAGTTGACGGTGTAATGTATGCAAATTCTGCTATGTCTTTTTGGGCTCAAAAGGTTAGTATAAATTTTGAGATTTATGATATTACAGGCGATTATTTGTGGATAGATACTTTAGATGGTGCTTCTTATCATATCATAGGCGATACTGGTGCTCCTACTAGACAAACTGCTTATGAGATAGTTATTGCCGATGTTATGAAGTATCAAAAAAAACATGCTGAAGAATTGTATGTAGTTATTGATCAGGCTATATCAAATGGCGTGGCTGGGTTGAAAGGTAAAGCTCCTTATGCATTCAATACTAATGATATTATATTCACACAAAAAACATTTAGTCTAACCAATGAAGATTATGCAAGAAAGGCGGGTATATAAATGGCACAGAAACAAAAAGTAGAATTAAATTTTAGTGATGTAGATGATTTTCATTTCAAAAAATCTTTAAGAGGTTATATAATGAAAATTGCTGAAGATCATTATGTTATAGGTAATGATGATTTAGCTATAAAGGGAAGCGGTAAAACTCCCAAAGAGGCCGCTGAAATGCTTAAAGAACAATTTATAGTACTTGCAAATGATATAATGTATAAATCTAAATATGCTCCTTTAAGCGAAAGAGAAAGAAAAAAAGTTAATATTATAAAATCTATATGTGATATTTTATAATACCGAATTTAAAAAATAAAAAAGTGAGGATTTTTAAGTCCTCACTTTTTATTATATAAAAACTTTTATTATATTTTTCTATAAGTTTTATATTCTTCCATTAAATCATCAAATATTTTTGCTGCCTCAAATATTAAATAATCGCATCCATTTTCCGGATCTCTATATTTCTCTACTAAACAGCCGCAATTTAATGAACCTGTTCTTTTTTCAAATCTTGATAGATATTCTGCCTCAATTTCTTTCAAAAGCATACCTTCATGACCTCTCTCAGCTATAAAAGCCTTAGAAAGTGCCATTATGCCTCCAGTCAATACACCGCAAGTAATACCCATAGCCATACCGCCGCCGAAGCCTGCTGCTAATTTTAAATCATCTTTATTGATTCCTAAATTATATACCTTATTTGCACCATAAAGCATTTTTTCAGCACAGTTCAAATCCTCTGCCTTTCCAAAACCTGAAGATAAATATTTATATAATGTCATATTTTCTAAACCTTGTAATTATTAAAATTTTATTAAAGTAGAACCCCAAGTTAAACCCGCACCAAATGCTGTTAAAAGTACATAATCGCCTTCTTTTATAACATTAGAATCAAAAGCCTCTGTAAATGCTATTCCTACACTTGCTGCAGAAGTATTGCCGTATTTTTGTATATTGATATAGAACTTATCATCTGATAAACCTAAATTTTTAGCAACGGCATTCATTATTCTTGTGTTTGCCTGATGCGTGATTATAAGAGATAAATCTGTTAATTCTAAACCAGCATCTTTTACAGTCTTTCTGATTGTATTATCAAAAGTTGTTACTGCTTTTTTAAATACTTCAGTTCCTGCCATTTTTATAGTATTGGTTTTGTCTTCAACATTTTCCTCTGTTATAGGAGAAACACTTCCCCCACCCTTTACTATAAGTATTTCCTCATTAGCTTCAGCACCTATATCTGTTGATATGATTCCTTTATCCTCGTCTGATGCTTCTAATAATGCACTGCTTACACCATCGCCGAATAATATAGCTGTAGTTCTGTCTTCCCAATTAAGTATATCAGAACATTTTTCAGCTGCTATAATCAATACTTTTTTGCATTCTCCGCTTTCTATTAATGAAGAAGCTGTATTCAAAGCATATATATATCCTGAACAAGCGGCTGATATATCAAAAGCAAGGCAAGAATTTTTTATATTAAAAGCCTTTTGAACAAGTCCTGCTGTTGAAGGAAAAGTATATGATTTTGTAGAAGTAGCAACTATTACTGCATCACAGTCCTCTACTACTGCACCTTTATTTTTAAGATTTTCTACTGCTTTAATTGCCATATCGCCTGAACTTTCATTATCATTTGCTATTCTTCTTTCTTCTATTCCTGTTCTTGTAACTATCCAATCATTGTTCGTATCTAATGTCTTTTCCAAATCATAATTTGTAACAACATTTTCAGGCAAATATGATGATAAATATTTTATAATAGCTTTCATATTATTTTCTCTCTAATTTCCTATATGTATAATTCTTAAATTAAGTTGCAAAAATATAACAATTAAATAATTATATGTCAAATTTTTTAATTTTTTTCTTTAACTAAATATATCATAGGAACACTTATTATTGTAACTGCATATTTTACTATAAAATTAAATATAAATATTCCAACCAAAGCATCGAATGGCAAAGCACCCCAGAATGCTACAGCAACAAAAACTAAATTATCAACTGGAATACTAAAAGCATTGCTCACTAATACTCTTAACCATTGATGTTTTTTAGTAATTTTTGTAACAAATAAATGATATATTTCTGTATCTACTAATTCTGATAAAGTTGAACCTATTATAGAAGCTAATGCTATTCTAAGTACTGGGCTTAATGTTAATTGAAAAGCTTCATTGAATTCCCAGCTTGCATCTGCTGGTATATGAGAAATTATATAAAAATAAATAGGAGAAAAAATATTTATAATAGCTGATACTATTATAAGTTTTTGAGTATTTTTTTTACCTATAGTTTTATGAGCCATATCTCTAATTGTAAATGCTAAAGGATATAAAAATGTTCCTCCGTCTACTGCTAAACTTAAAACATTAGCTATCTTTACACTTGCTATATTTGATATCATTTGACAAGCGATATAAGAACAAATTACTAATATAGTAACAAATGAAATTTTGTATTCTTCTGCGTTTGTATTCATAATCTTCAATCCATAATTTTTTTAAGTATATAAGATGCTATATAATATATTAAAAAAAGATTTTAGTCCATATTTATTAAATCAATATTTCTGAAATGATGATTCAATTGTATAATAAAAATATTTCTTAATTATAATTTTTTCGTTATATTAAAACATATTTTACAAGAATAATAAAAAAGAATATTTATTGTTGTATATTTAGGTTTTGACAAAAGTAAAAAGAATACTATTATTTTGACAAAAATAATTTATTTTAATATATTTAATAATTATTCTTGAGTCTCTTTAATAGTTTCTTTTCTTTCGTCCATAAGTTTAATTAATTTATTTGATCTTGAAGCTATACTTTCTTTCAAAGCTAATAAAGTATCCTTACCTGCCTTACTGTTAGCGATTTCTCTTTTCAATAAGTCTGCTATATTAAGACAGGCAAGTATAGCTATAGTGTCTCTAGGATAGTTCGGCCCATAATGTTCTGCAATATCATTCATACTTTCATCAACAAAATCTGCAACTTCTTTCAAATACTCAGCATTTTCTTCGCTGGATTTGATGCTGAGAGTTCTGCCGTATATAGTTACCTCTAAAGTATTATTATCCATTTCATTAACCTGCAGTCAATTATTTTGATTCATTATCAAAGAAGAATTCTTCCTCATCATCATCGCCGAACATATATTGATCGTCTTCGTTTATATCAAATTCATAATTATCTTCTTTATTTTCATTACTGTTATTTTCTTTAACTTCTTCTTCTACAGCTGGAGCTTTAGCTTCTTCTGTTTTTATATCTTCGTCCCAGCTTGCATCTGAAGCATTAGAGAATGGGTCTTCGTCTTCAGTAACTTTTACATTTGAAGCTGATTTTATTTCCTTATTTTCAACAACCTCAACAACTTCTTTAGTTTCATGACTTTCATTAGTATTTTGAACTTCATTTACTTCTATTTTATTAGTTTCTTCTGCATTTTTATATTCTTCATATTCTGAATCAAATGCATCATCTTGAGTGCTGAAAGGATCTTCTTCATCTTGTATTTCTGCTTCAACTTTAGTAACTTCTTCTTCAATATGTTTAACTTCTTCTTTTACTTCTTTTATATCCTCTTTTATTGACTCAACTTCCTCAGCTTGTGAAGGTTCTTGATTATTATTAGTTACTGGTGCTGATTGTGCCGCATGATAAGATTTTTTTGAATCAAAATTTCCTTTTCTTACGCTGTCTATTTTTTCTATAAGAATGCTCAATTTTTCTTGTAAGTCTTCATTTTCTTTTTTCAATGCTTCTATAGTTCTATGAGCTTTTTCTAATTCTTTTTTTGTATGATCATTTTCTTCCAAAAGGCTTACAGAATCTTTTTCTATATTTTCAAAATTAGATTTTAAATTATCTCTTTCTATTCTAGTAGCTTCTAATTGCTTTATAAGAGTATCTTTTTCTTCTTTTATAGTATTATAAATATCATTAGCATTTCTTTTATCAGCTTCTAAAATAGTTTTTTCTTCTTTTAGAGCATTATAATTGTCTTTAATTTGATTTAGGGTATTGATTAATTGTTCTTTTTCACCCTTTAATTGCTCTATAGTTTGTAATAATTCCTTATTATCGTAGGATATAACCTGATATTCATCTAAAAAATCTTTGATTTTTTCTTCTAAAATATTAAATTCTTTCAATTTTTTACTCCCCCAAAAGACTATTAAAAATTATATCACATATAAATTCAATTGTCAATTTTTTATTTATATGATAGAATTATAACATATAAATAAAACAATTAAAAACAATTATATGAAAAATATTTTAACACTAATTATATTAAGCTTAATTATAAGCTTGCAGGCTGTATATGCACAATCACCATATACAGAGAAGGAACAAAGACTATTAAAAGGAATAGTTGATGTGTGGCCATATATTGGAATAGAACCTATAAGACCTACTGAAAGTTACATGCCTTTTGACTTCATACATGAAAGTCATAAGAGAGAAGCTCCTTTACAAACTTCTTATTCTTCAAGACTTTTATATGAACTTTCTACAATAGAACTTCATATGAATACATTAATCGGTGTGGATTTAAAAAACGGTCATTTCAGCATGCCTAATATGTATCTATCTCTAGGTAAAAGTTTCCATTTCGATTGGATGTTCTCAGCTACCCCATTCGTTACTATGACTTCCAAATTCGATGTATTCAATAAAGACAATGCAACTGGAAGTATAGGTTTATATGATGCTGGTATAGAAACTGTTACATTAACTAGGATATTATTATCTTTCAGAATGAAGGCTGTTAATGATATAAACGGAAATACATTTATGCTTCTTCCTTCTGTGATAGACAGTGAAGCTTCAAGTTTCGCACCTCATTGGTATTTGCCTAGAGTTGATAATGAGATGGGTTTTAGAGCAGGATTAATTGGTTACTATTATGAATTGACTTACTCTCAAGGTTTTTCTAAAGATTCAAAACCTTTAGGTGTTAATTTCAAAATAAATGGAGATTACTTTAGAGCTCAAATTCTATATCAATATAATAACAAAACTTCTTTATCACCATCTAAATTCCAAAACTATTATGATGATAATGATAGATATGATGATGATAGAACTCATCATTTAGTACAATTATCTGGTATGGGTAAAATTCCTTTCCTTGATAAACAATTATGGCTTAATTTATTGGGCGAATACACTTGGAGAGATAATGATGCTCATTATTTAAGGTTTGAATTAGGTCTTGAATGGAAAATGTTAAATATTGCTATAAGACCATTATTCTATATACCTGTTGATTATGATGATGACAATAAAAATAATTTTGATATGAGTAAAGATTTATTCTGTTTAGAGTATAGTGCTTATATCAAATTTGATCCTTTCTACTTTGGTTTCCAAGGTTCAACAGATGGAAGATATTATATTGCTATGAAAGCAGTATTTTAATTAAAAATATTAGTAATCACAACGCACGGTGAACAAAATTTTATTATTAAATCAATTATCAATACAAATTCATTAAATGATAAAATGCATTAACCGTGCGTTAATTTAAATTTTAAACCTAATAAAAACTTGGGCGGGCGTTATAATTTCTAATTAAGGCAATAAAGATAATGCAAATAAAAATTTCAAAAATACACCATAAAGAATAAAGGGCGGGATTTCTAAATAATTTATTAATTTTGACAAACTTATAAATTAAGTATATACTCCGCAAAAAATACATTAAAACAAAGGATTATAAATGTATAAAAAAATTTCTATATTAATATTAATTTTTGTTATTTTAATATCTTGTAAAAATACAGAAAAAACATCAGATGAAACTACATTGATAGATAACATATTCACTAACAGCAATACAGAAGGAACATTAGTTATATACGATTTAAATGAGAATAAATATATAATTCATAACAAAGAAAGAGCTGAACAAAGATTTTATCCTGCCTCAACATTTAAAATTTATAATAGTTTAATAGGCTTATATGAGAAAGCAGTTAAAGATGTAGACGAAGTATTTTATAAATATAATGGTGAAAAAGTTTTCCTTGAATCTTGGGCTAAGGACTCTAATTTAAGATATGCAATTAAAAATTCACAAGTACCAGCATATAAAGAATTAGCAAGAAGAATAGGCCTTGAAAAAATGAAAGAAAACATAGAAAAACTAGATTTTGGTAATAAAAATATAGGTGACTGTGTAGATACTTTTTGGCTTGAGGGCCCTTTGGAAATAAGTGCAATGGAACAAGTTAAATTATTAACTAAATTAGCTCAAAATGAATTGCCATATCCTATAGAAATACAAGAAGCTGTTTCTGATATTACTATACTAGAACAAACAGATAATTATACATTTCATGGAAAAACTGGATTAGCTGATTCCGACAACATGACAACTAACCCTATTGGCTGGTTTGTAGGCTGGCTTGAAGAAAATAATAATATATACGTCTTTGCTTTAAATATTGACAATGTCAATTCTGATGATCTTGAAAAAAGAATAAGCATAGTAAAGGAAAGTTTGAAATCACTAAATTTACTAAAATAAAATATAGTTTCAATTACGCACGGTGAACAAAATTTTATTATTAAATCAATTATCAATACAAATTCATTAAATGATAAAATGCATTAACCGTGCGTTAATTTAAATTTTAAACCTAATAAAAACTTGGGCGGGCGTTAACATTTCTAATTAAGCAATAAAGATAATTTAAATTAAATTTTTACAAACACCTATAAAGAATAAAGGGCGGGATTTCTAAATAAGTTTTTAAATTTTATTTTAACTGCCCACCCTCTTTCTTTAATAATTAAATATGAGTTCTTAGTTTTATTTTTCCTAAATATTTTAAACAGATTTTTTAACACCCACCCAAGATATGTTTAAATTTGTTATCTGCATACCGCACGAATAACTTAATTAAAATATATAATTAAATATAAATACAATTTTAATTATATTTAGAATTTCTTTCACCGTGCGTTAAAAAATATCTATGATGTATTGACATAAATACTAAGTAATATATCATTCAAACAAAATACTAGGAGAATAAATATTGAGAAGTATAAATCTTAGCGACGAAATATTAAAAGAATATCTATTAGATGAATTTAATACAGAAGATAAAACAATAATAAAAGATGAATTATCAAAAAGATTATCAGAATACAATGTAAGAGAATTAGAAATAGGATGCGGAAACGGAAAGTTTATAGTAGAACTTGCTATGAATAATAAAGATAAATATTTTATAGGAATTGAGTATTCATATAAAGCCGCCAAAAAAGCTGTATCAAAAGCATATAAAAGAAATATAAAAAATCTTACTATTATATTCGGTGAAGCTAATAATGTAATAGATGAATATTTAAATGGAAAATATTATTTTGATAAAATATATTTAAACTTCCCAGACCCTTGGCCAAAGAAAAAACATGCCCATAGAAGAATATTCACAAAAGACTTTTTAAATAAAATGTATCCTTTACTTAAAGATGATGGCATATTCTATTCTGTTACTGATGATGATACTTATGCTTTGGAAATAATGAATCCTATTTATAAAGAAGCAAAGAACTTTAAAAATATTTTGGATAATGACTATGTTCATAAATTGGAAGGTTATGGAGTTACTTTGTATGAAGAAAAAATGAGAGCTGTAGGACATAATATATATTTCTTTGCACATAGTAAAAATATATAATTAGGTGATTTTATGAACCCCATTAAATATTTTTTATTGCTGTTGCTACTATTAGTTATATCCTGCAGTGACGAAGAATCTTCAAATAAAACCTTTATCATAAGTCTAATAAAAGAAGAAAATGATAAAAAATTTAATTCATTAGAAAAAGGCTTGCTTGATCAAATATCATTAGATAAATTAAATGTAAAAATAAACTTCTACACTTCTAATGGAGATGATTCTTCAATAATACAAATAGCTAATAATGTAAGAGATGATAATTCCACAATAGCTATAGTTTTGGGAGAAAATGCCACTTTATTATCAATGAATATAATAGTACCACAATCTATAGTATTTGCAGGTTCTTTCAACCATATATCCTTATCATCTATAGAAAAAAATAAGATACAAAATAATAATATCACAGGAGTATATGTAGATTTAGATATAACTGAATATTTAAAAATAATATCAGATAAAGAAATAAAATCTTTAGGATATTTACATACAGGAGAATCCAGAATATCAAGCCATATATCAGAAGATTTACAGAAGTATTGCAGCAATGAAAATATATCCTATTATCCTATGTTAGTAAATGAGACATATACTATTAATGATATAGAAAAAGTTATCACTTCTGCGAAAATAGACTATTTATTCATAGCCAAAGAAAATTATATAGATGACAATATTTATAATATAGACTATGTATGCGACAAATATTCAATACCAATAATAAATACAGATATAGAGAATGCTTTAAACTCGGATATACTATTCTCACTTGACTGTAACTATTACTATTTGGGCAGAAAATTAGCATTATTACTTAAGTATGTTATGGATAATGATGGCAAAACAGATAGCATAGACTTTGTACAAGTTATGGATTCTTATGAAATACTTCTCAATAAAGATACATCTAAAACGTACCAAATCAATTTTAGCGATGAAATAATAGAAAAAAGCTCTATAATAATAAGCAATAGAAATGTAATAAAAAATAATATAGGCGGATTTATGAGATAAGAAATTAATGTTATGTTAATTTTACTTGACAAAATTGATACTTCATAGTATTATATTTAATATTTTATATTGTAAAATAGTGACAGTTATCTAGTTTTGATAAAAGTCTATAATAAATATTTTTTAAGGAGATATAAAATGGCAGTACCAAAGCATAGAAAATCGAAAGCAAAAAAAAGATCAAGACAAGCAGCTAATGATAAAAGATTCTTAGGTTCTTTATCAATTTGCCCACAATGCGGAGCGGAAAGAATGCCGCATAGAATTTGTCCTGAATGTGGTTTCTATAAAGACAGAGTAGTAAAAGCTCCAAAAACACAAAATGCAGGATGATAATAAAAAAATAAATTAATTAGGAAGTACTATGATTTTAGCCATTGATGTAGCCAGTGGAGAGAAGCCTCTCGAAGAATTGGTATCAGGTGCCATTAGTGCATTACCAGAAAACGATAAAATTAATTTAATTTTGGTAGGTAATGAAAAAAGTATAAGTCAAGTCCTATCTAAAAAGAAATATGATCATAATCGTGTAGATATTAGACATACTGATGAGATTATTAGTATGGACGAAAGTCCTGCTAATGCAATAAAACATAAGAAAAATGCTTCTGTTTTATTGGCTGCTCGTTTGGTTAAAGATAAAGAAGCAGATGGTTTCTTTTCTCCAGGTAATACAGGTGCTACTCTGGCAGCAGCACTTACTGAAATAGGACGTTTAAAAGGTGTTATGCGTCCTCCTCTTATATCCACACTTCCTAAATTAGGCGGAGAATTCTGTATGTTGGATATGGGAGCTAATGTGGATTGTACGCCAGATTATATGGCACAATTCGCTGTTATGGGCAGAGTATTCGCCAAAAGATATTTAAAAATAGAAAATCCTAGAGTTGGACTTCTTAATATAGGTGAAGAAGATTCCAAAGGTAATGCTGATACCAAAAAAGTCTTTGAACGCCTTCAAAAAATGAAAAAAATTAATTTCATTGGTAATGTTGAGCCTAATGATATGCTAAAATCTGATGCGGCTGATGTAGTTGTAGCAGACGGATTCGATGGAAATATAGTATTAAAAACTATAGAAGGTACAGCTTCTTTAGTAGTTAATATGCTAAAAACAGAGGTAAAAAAGAATCCTGTTAGCGTTATGGGCGGGCTTATGATGAAACCTGTATTTAACAGCTTAAAATCTCAATTAAGCTCTGATTCTTATGGTTCTGCTATACTATTAGGTTTAAATGGGGGAGCATTTGTAGGTCATGGAAAAACTAGCGGTGTTGGTGTAAAAAATGCTGTGCTTAATATGTATAAGTTCTTAGAAAATAAAGTTAATGAAAAAATAGCTAAAGAACTCTTTGACTCTGGAGCTAAGAGAAGAATATTTTAATTATATCAAAATTAGATAAATAAAAACATTCAATTTTTATAAAGGAATTCTATAATGGTATACATAAAATCTTGTAAAGGCACTTATAAAAATCAAAAAACTAATATGGCAGCTTCAGATTTGGCTATGCTTTCTATCAATGAGGTATTAAAAGATATATCACCAGATAAAATAGATGCTATAATTTGTGCCACTGTTACTAAAGATTATGTTTATCCTTCTACTGCTTGTATATTAGCAGGAAAAATTAAAGCCAGCAATGCTTTTTGTTTTGATATAGAAAGTGATTTCACTGGATTTTTATCTGCTTTGAGATTAGCTTATGCTTTTGTTAAAAGTAATAGATACAAAAACATTTTAGTAGTAGCAACTGAATCTTTCTATATATGTGATGATGAAAATAGATTTGATGATGCTAGTGTTGCCGCACTTGTTACTAATGAACAATCAGATATTCAAATTGATTTTATAGATTCTGTAACTGATGGAAGTGCTTTAGAAAATTGTTATATACCTATGGGCGGAACTGCTAAACCTTATACAAAAGAAGGTGTATTAAATAAAGAACATTTTATCTCTATAAAAAATAGTAATATTTTTGAGGAAGAAGCTAAAAAAGCAGCTTTATATGTAAAAGAAGTATTATCTTCCAATCATATAGAGCCTAATTTTTATATACCTTCCTATTCTAGTAAAGCCGCTTATGATAATTTTGTTGATACATTATCAGTAAGTAAAGATATAGTATATTCAAAAATGGAAAATGCTAATCCTTCTTTAAGTGCTTCTTCTGGTGTAGCATTATCTATGGCTTTAGAAGATGGATTTATAAAGAAAAATAGTAAAGTTGCTGTATGCGGCTATGGAAGCGGTTATACAAAATCTGTAGCTGTGATTTCTATAAATTAAATAAACAATAATTAAATTAATAATAGTGTTTTACATTAATTTGATTAAATGAAGGATTGATAATATGAAGTTGGGTAAATTTCGTTTTGGTGGAGTGCATCCAAATGACAGCAAAGACACTGCTGATATAGCTTCATCAACTCTATCTAACTTGCCTAAAAGCGTTTTAATATCTATGGCACAACATATTGGTGCTCCTGCCAAAATATTAAAAAATAAAGGGGATAAAGTTAATAGAGGTGAACTTATTGGAGAAGCTAGCGGTTATGTTTCTGGTAATGTTTATTCATCTGTAACTGGTACAGTTGCTTCTGTGGAAATAGCTGCTAATCCTCTTGGACGCGGAGCTAATGCTTTACTTATAAATACAGACAGCAGTGCTGATAATTTGGCATATTTTGAACACTCTAATTATATGTCTCTATCTGCTGAAGAAATGTCTAAAAAAATACAGCAGGCTGGAATCGTAGGTATGGGCGGTGCTACTTTCCCTACTAATGTTAAAGTTGATGGTGCTGCTAAGGGCGGATGCGATACATTAGTTATTAATGGTGTTGAATGCGAGCCTTATATCACCAGCGATTACAGACTTATGATAGAATATACCCAAGATTTATTTAAGGGTATTGAAATATTAAGAAAAATTATACCTTCTGTTAAAAGAACTGTTATTGGTATAGAAAATAATAAACCTAAAGCAATTGAAGAAATGACTAAAATAGGAAAAGAGCATAATGTTGAAGTTATGCCTTTAAGACTTCGTTATCCTCAAGGTGCTGAAAAAATGCTTATAGATGCTACTACTGGCAGAGTGGTTCCTGTAAGTAAATTACCTATGGACGTTGGCGTTTTAGTTGTTAATATAGCTACTCTTTATGCTATATATGAAGCGGTTGCTAAAGATAAACCTCTTATAGAAAGACTTGTTACCATTTCCGGTGATGCTATAAAAGAACATAAAAATGTTTGGCTTCCTCTTGGTACTCCTATTTCGCATGTTGTTGAGGAATGCGGCGGAATTACTGCTGAAAATGTACTTATACTTGCAGGCGGTCCTATGATGGGAGCAAGCGTACCTAATTTAGAACAATGTGTTAATAAAGGTACTAACTCTTTACTTTTCTTAGATAAAGATAAAATGCCTAAAGAAATAGAATATCCATGTATTAAATGCGGAAGATGTGCTAATGCATGTCCGCTTAGATTATCTCCTACCGAGATTGCTCATACTGCTAAAGCTAAAGTTAAAGATAAATTGAATGATTTAGATATAGCAACCTGTTTTGAATGCGGCTGCTGTTCTTATGTTTGTCCTTCTAAAATTCCTTTGACTCAGTGGATTAGATTTGGTAAAGATTTGTTAAGAAGATGATTTAAGGAGATAATTATGAAATTTTATACAGAATCGTCTCCACATATAAAAGCTGGAGATACTACCAATAAAATAATGCTAAGAGTTATTATAGCTCTTTTGCCTGCTATTATATATAGTATAGTATTATTCGGGGCTAAAGTTATAGTTCTATATTTAACTGCTATTATCACTTGTATACTTTCTACTGTAATAGTTAAAAAAGTAAGAAAAAGACCTTTACTTCCTGATTATGCTGTTATAGTTACTGCTGTGCTTCTTGTTATGACATTGCCTCCATCTGCTACTGTTACTATGGTGGTAATTGGAAGTGTTATAGCTATAGTATTTGCTAAAGAAGTATTCGGCGGTTTAGGTTCTAACATATTCAACCCAGCTTTAGTTGGAAGAGCTTTCTTACAAGTTGCTTTCCCTGCTCAAATGACTATGTATCCTGCTCCTGTGAGAGTTCCTTTCCTAGATTTATTTGCTCCAGGACTTCATAATTTAGTAAATACTGTTACTGGCGGTACTCAGTCTATAGACATGATGAATGCTTTGACTCAGTCTACTCCTTTAACTTTCATGAAATTCACATACAATGCTAATTTAAGTACATCTTTAATAGAACAAATAAAATTTGAAGCTCATTATTATCTTCAAATGTTATTAGGAAGTACAGGCGGTGCTATAGGTGAAACTTCTTTCCTATTGCTTTTAATAGGAGGTATATACTTACTTGCTACTAAAACTATAGATTGGAGAGTACCTTTAGGAATGTTTATATCTTTATTCTTAGTAACTCTTATATTATGGTTATCTATGCCTGGAAAAATTGCTTCTCCTATATATCATGTATTGGCAGGCGGTTTTGGTTTAGGTGCTTTCTTTATGGCTACTGATATGGTTACTTCTCCTTCAAGTCATTTAGGTGCTTGGATATATGCTCTTTTAATAGGTACTGTACTTGCTATATTAAGAACTTTTGGTTCTTCTCCGGAATATATGATGTATTCTATACTTATAGGTAATATGTTTATGCCTTTAATTGCTATGCTTACTCGTCCTTTGCCTTTCGGTAAAAAAGAGCTGCTTGCTATAAATAAAGCTAATCTCCAAAAAGAAGGAGGAAATAAATAATGAAAAAAGAAGTTGGTTATTCTGCTGTTATTTCTGTTACTCTTACAGCATTGCTTGCAGGCTTTTTACTTTCATTTGTATATTCTTCTTTTGAAAAGGATATTCTTGCAAACAATGAAAAAACTGTATTAAATGGTGTTAAAGCTGTTATTGATGGTGCTGATGAATTAGAAGGGCCTTTAACTGAAAATTCTTCATATCTATATTATATAGGCAAAAAATCTGACGGTACTGTGGTTGGTTATGCTATACTTTCTTCTGCCGGCGGATACAATGGGGAAAATAAAGTACTTGTTGGTTTCGATGCTAATGTAGAAAGTATTACTGCAATAGTTGTTACTGAGCAGGCTGAAACTCCAGGACTTGGTGCTAAAATTACTGAGCCTAGCTTTAGAGATCAATTTAAAGGACAGAGTTCTATAGTTCCTTTATCTGTTGTTAAGGGTATTAAACCAGAGGAAGCACAAGAAGCACAAATAGCTGCTATAAGCGGTGCTACAATATCTTCTGCTTCTGTTGTTAATGCTGTTAATAGTGCTAAAGATGAGGCTGTTAATTTATTTAAAACTGAATAATTAAGTTACACACATTTTCATATACGGGCTTATAAGATGTTTTCATTTTATAAGCCTTTTTTATTTATACAACGCACGGTAAAATCGCCAAATAATATAATTTCAATTCATTTTATTTACCCTACCCTATTTTACAAACTTCATTAAACGTGCGGTAAATACATACCAAACCTAAAACCAATTTGGGTGGGTGTTAAATTTTTCTATTTATACAATAAAGAAATAAAAACTACAATTCACAAATTAAAATAAAAAATATAGAGGGTGGGTTTTTAAAATAAACTTTAAAGAATTACTAAGACTGCCCACCCTTTATACTTATAGCTTGATTTAAATTATTTATTTTAATTATATTTAAAGCCAATAATAAAAAAGCATGCCCCACCCAAGCGGAGATTAGATTTTTTAATTTAAACACCGCACGGTTTATCTGTTTTGATATATAGAAAAATTTGAATTCTAAATTAATTTATATTTTTTATTTCGTTTACCGTGCGTTAATTAAAACCTATATTGTTTCTATTACAAAACTCTACAGCTGTTTTTATATTCTCTTTTGCAAGTGAAGTAATACATTTTAATATAAGCTTCTTATCTTCTTTATTTGCAAACTTATAAGCTTTTTCAAAATTTTTATAAGCCTGTTCATTTAACTTATCAAAAATATTATTCATCTTGTCAAACTGTATATCAATATAAGCCAAACTATTATGAGCTAATGCATGTTTATTATTTAGTTCTATACACTTATTGAAATATGATAAAGCTTCATTATAATATTTAATTGCTTTTTCTTTATCATTAGTAAATAAATATATATTAGCTAACTTTGTAACAGTATACCCAATACTGTCATATACTGAAGCAGTTGTTAAACTATCATCTATATTTAATTCCAAACCTTTATTATAATAAATTAAAGCATCAGATATTAATTCTATAGCCTTAGAAATATTTCCTTTTCTAAATTCATTATTAGACTGTTTTGTTTTAGAAAATCCTATACCATTATAAGCAGTTAAATAATTAGGATCTATTTCTAACGCTTTTTTATAATCTTCCAAAGCCTCATCATAAAGCTGAATACCAACTTTACTCAAACCTCTATTATAATATGCCTCAATAGATGAAGGCTCCTTTTCAATAACTTTATCATAACATTTAATAGATTCTTCAAGATTATTCAATGAATCATAACATATAGCTATATTAAAATAAGCATCAACGCTATCATTATCAATTTCTATTACTCTATTAAAATCTTCTATAGCTTCATTATATAAATCAAGCTCCATTTCTGATAATGCTCTGTTATAATAAGATTCTATATGCTGATTATCAATATCTATAACTTTAGTATAATATTTAACAGCCTTTTCATAATCTTCTATTGCCTCATAACATAAAGCAGAATTATAATAAGCATATATATTTTCATCATCAATTTCTATTACCTTATTAAAATCTCTAAGAGCCAAATCATAATCATTCATTCTATAATAAGTAAGACCTCTTTCATTATAGGCATTAATATAATAATCATCTAATTCTATTGCTTTAGTGAAATACTCTATAGCCTCATCATATTCATTCAAGTAGAAATTAGTAAGACCTCTGAAATAATAAAACTCACTATCGCAATTATGCAATTCTATAGCTTTATCAAAATCTTCTAAAGCCTCTCTATATAATTGCATTTTTCCTTTAAGCAAGGCTCTGTTATTGTATAAATAAGCATCATTTTTTTCTAACTCTATAGCTTTGTTATAATCTTCTAATGCCTCATCATACATTTTAAGCTCATTCTTTATAAGACCTCTATTATTATATGAATAAACATCATTTGGATTTAATTCTATAGTTTTACTATAATCTTTGATAGCATCTTCATACAAATCCAATGCTTCTTCAGCTAATGCTCTATTATAGTAGGCGTAAAATATATTTTCATCTATTTCTATTATATTTGTATAATATTTTATTGAATCTTTATAATTTCCTAGCTTGTATTCAAGAAGCCCCATATCATTATAAATGTTTACTGTGTTTTCAGTACCTAATTCTAAAGCCTTCTTATAATCATTCATAGCTTCCTGATACAATTCCAAATTATTTTTTGCAAGCCCTCTAAAATAGTATGCATTTGAAAAAGTAGAATCTAATTTTATGGAAGTATCAAAGTCTTTTACAGCTTCTTCATATAAGCCTAAATAAAACTCGCTTAACCCTTTAGAATAATACGCCTCATTATCATCTTCTCTAAGCTCTATAAGTTTATTGAAATCAGATAAAGCTTCCTCATACATTTTTAAATAACACTTTGAATGTCCTCTATAATAATATATATCATCAATTTCTGCTTCCCCAGATTTTTCCAACAAAGATAAAGACAAGTCAAAATGCTTTATAGCTTCCTCATAGTTTGATAAATAAAAATATCCAAGTCCCACATAATACATTGCCTCATAATCATCTTCATTAAACTCTAATACCTTTTTAAAATCTTCGATACCTTCCTCATATCTTCTCAAATATGATTTTGAATGTCCTCTATTGTAATATGCATCTGATTTGTCAGGAGATAATTCAATAACTTTATCAAAATCTTTTATGGCTTCTTCATAATTTCTCATATTATATTTTGATATAGCTCTATTATAGTAAGCATCTACTAAAATATTATGAGTGCTGTTTATATCCTCATCATTAACATTTATTCCTTCTTCCTCATCTTCATTATCATACGATGAATCACTATATATAATAAATTCCCCATCAGAGTATGCTATAATATCTTTATTGTAAATATTTATAATTTCGTCTAAATACTCAATAGCCTTTTCATAATCTTTATTTACAAAAGCCTCATGTCCTAAATCAAATAATCTTTCAATATTCTTTTTATCATCATTATTCATATTATAGTCTCTCATAAAATTATTAATTATTTTTTATTATATATAAAAATTACAATAATTACTATATGTAAGATAAATTTTGTAATTAAAGAACAAAAAAAATTACTTTAATTAATAATTTTAGATAGTTATTACTATATATAATAGTTAGTATTATTCATTGAAGTTTTTATATTTTCACTTTATATATTAAAAATATAATTTAATTTGTCTAAATTTTGACAAAGCGTTTTTTTTAAATATAATATTATTATATTAGTATATATTTTTAATATACTAAAAAAATCAATAAATATAGAGGAGGAAATATGGCTAAAGGTAGAGTTACTATTGATAGTGAGCAATGCAAAGGCTGCTCTAATTGTATATCTGTTTGCCCTACTAAGATATTATACTTAGATAAAGAAAATATGAATTCTTGGGGATATTATCCTGCTGCAGTTACTGATATGGAAAAATGTGTAGGCTGTGCTAATTGTGCTATGATGTGTCCTGATATATGTATAAAAGTAGAAAGACTGGATAAAGAGGAGGATAAATAATGGCTAGAACATTAATGAAAGGAAACGAAGCTATGGCTACTGCTGCCATTGCTGCTGGATGCAAATGTTTTTTTGGTTACCCTATAACACCGCAAAATGAAATACCGGAATTCATGTCTAAAGCTATGTATGAATCCGGCGGAGCTTTTGTGCAGGCAGAAAGCGAAATAGCCGCTATTAATATGGTTTACGGTGCTGGCGGTGCTGGTGTCAGAGCTATGACTTCTTCTTCTTCACCTGGAATAGCATTGAAACAGGAAGGCATATCATATCTTGCCGGTGCTGAAGTACCTGCTGTTATACTTAATGTTATGAGAGGCGGTCCAGGACTTGGAAGTATACAGCCTGCTCAAAGCGATTATAATATGATGACTAGAGGCGGAGGCGACGGAGATTATAATTGTCCTATATTAGCTCCTGCCAATTTACAAGAAGCTGCTGATATGATAATGGAAGCCTTCGATTTAGCTGATCATTATAGAACTCCTGTTTATGTTGCTGCTGACGGTTTTATCGGTCAAATGATGGAGCCTGTAGAAATAATATATAAACCTAAATATGAATTAAAAGAGAAAACTTGGGCTACTAATGGAACTAGAGGAAAAAGAGAAAAAAACATAGTAAACTCTCTTTATTTAGAGCCTGAATTATTATACAAACATAATATACATCTTCAAGAAAAATATGCAGAAATAAAAGAGAAAGAAGCCAGAGCTGAAAAATATAAGGCAGATGATGCTGAACTTTTATTTGTGTCTTATGGCACTATGTCAAGAGTAGTAAGAGGAGTAGTTGATAAACTTAGAGAAGAAGGCAAAAAGGTAGGTATGATTCGTCCTCAAACATTATGGCCTTTCCCTGTAAAAGCATTCGATAATCCTAATTGCAAAATGTATGTAAGTATAGAAATGAGTATGGGACAGATGGTAGATGATATAAAATTGGCATGTGAATGTAAGGTTCCTGTTAAATTCTATGGTAAAGCTGGAGGATTAGTTCCTACTTCTTATGAGATAATAGATAATGTTAGAGGTTTTGCTGGAGGTATTATATGATAGTATTTGAAAAGTCAAAAGGATTAACTAATGATAGGACACATTATTGTCCTGGCTGTATGCATGGAACATCACAAAGAATAATAGCTGAATGTTTAGAAGAACTTAATGTACTTGATAGAACTGTAGGAATAGCTTCTGTAGGTTGTTCTGTACTAGCTTATAAATATTTTAATTGTGATATGCAGCAGGCAGCACATGGCAGAGCCCCTGCACTTGCTACTGGAGTAAAAAGAGCTGTTCCAGATTCAGTAGTATTTACACTTCAAGGCGATGGAGATTTAGCCGCTATTGGTACTGCTGAAATAGTACATGCTGCAGCACGCGGAGAAAATATCACTGTTATTTTCTTGAACAATGCTATTTATGGTATGACAGGCGGACAAATGGCGCCTACTACTTTGGAAGGACAGAAAACAACTACAACTCAAGCTGGAAGAGATTTCCATAGAGCTGGTAAACCTATAAGAGTATGTGAAATGCTTGCTACTTTGGAAGGAGCTACTTTTGTTGAGAGAGTTGCTTTAGATAGCCCTGCTAATATAAGAAAAGCTAAAGTGGCTGTTAAAAAGGCTTTTGAAAATCAAATAGCAGGAAAAGGATTCTCTATAGTAGAAATGCTTACAAGCTGTACTACTAACTGGGGTATATCTCCAACAGAATCACATAAATGGATAAGAGAATATATGATTCCTCATTATCCTCTTGGCAATTTTAGAAATGACGGTTAATTTAAGGAGGAAATATGAGTACAAATAGAATAATTTTTGCTGGTTTCGGCGGTCAAGGTGTTATGTCTATGGGACAGATGATTGCTTATGCTGGTATGATAGAAGATAAACATGTTACTTGGTGTCCTTCTTATGGCCCTGAAATGAGAGGCGGTACAGCTAACTGTTCCGTTGTTGTAAGCGATGAACTTGTAGGCTCCCCTCTTATATCACATGATGCTACTGCTGCTGTTATTATGAATCTTCCTTCTCTTACTAAATTTGAAAAAGATGTTTTGCCTAACGGCATACTATTAATCAATTCATCTTTAATAGAAAAGAAAGCTTCAAGAAATGATATAAAAGTGGCTTATGTTGAAGCAAATAAAATTGCCGGCGATATAGGTAATCCAAAATCCGCTAATATGGTAATGCTTGGTGCTTTGCTTACACTTCATAACATAGTATCATTTGACAGTGTTCAGCAGGCATTTTTGAAAGTATTCGGAGAACGCAAGAAAGAATTTTTACCATCTAATGAGAAAGCTTTGAATGCTGGACGTGATGCTGTTAAAAATTTAGTATCTTAATAGAAAAAAGTATTTAATAAATAAAAAAGTTTGAGCCTCTGTACTCGTAAGAGTGCAGAGTTTCTTGAGCGAAAACTTTTTTATATATAAATAAAAAAGGCATTAAATGCTGGAAGAGATGCTGTTAAAAATTTAGTATCTTAATAGAAAAAGTATTTAATAAATAAAAAAGTTTGAGCCTCTGTACTCGTAAGAGTACAGAGTTCTTTTGGCGAAAACTTTTTTATATATGAATAAAAGCCTGCTATTTGAAAAATGGCAGGCTCTTTTTAACGAGTAATTTTTTATATATAAATAAAGGTTTTTTAGCGAAAACTTTTTATATATAAATAAAAAAAGCTTTGAATGCTGGAAGAGATACTGTTAAAAATTTAGTTTCCTGATTTATATATACCTAGACAACTATATTTTGTCAATTTTAGTTTTTCAATTTTATTGTTTGTGGTGGCTTTGCCCCCACACCCCCACTTCTTTTGCGACCGAAGGAAGTGCCTGTGGTATTGCCACAAAGAAGCAAAAAGGCTATATTTTAGTTTAAATTAATAATCTATCTTACATGTAAAACAATTTTAGTATGATTTAATACTAATTTTATACTTGCACTTTTTGTAACTTTGACGAAGTCCGCAGAGCGTGTGCGGTGGGAAAAAGTTGAATAAAAAATTGACAAACTTAAAAAATTTTCAGCATATACTAAAAATAAATCTATAAAAAGGCATACATATATAAATGCTTGAAAAAAATAGTAAGATATTACAAAAATACATATAAATAAATTTACTAGATGCTCACAAATTTTTTATTTCTTCTATACTTAGTCCCGTATTATCACTGATTATTTTTAAATCTATACCTGTTTTTTTTAAATTTCTAGCTATAGATATTTGCTGTTCTTTTTTCCCTTCTTCCCTGCCTAATCTTCTTTCTTCTTCAAGCATTATCTGATTACCATATAAATATGCTTGTCTTTTATCATACTCATTCATCATTAATCTATCTTTTATAAAATTATTATATTTTTTTTGCACTTCTTCCATTATAGTCTTTTCCTTAACTAACTCAGACATAATTGCCTCCTTGTCATCTTTATCTTTCATAGTAAAAAACTTTAACCAACAGTTTAAATCTGGCTTTAATAAATCATATTTAAACTTTTTTAATTCTAGTATATGTATCTGCAAATGGTCTGTTAACAATTTCTTATTATTTGTTTCATAAAGCATATAACAAGAGTGAATATTCTCTGTAGCATCTAAATTAAAATCTAACATATTAATGCTTATTACTGGAGTTAAAGCATCATACTTTTCACCATGCCTTAATAACTTACTATAATTTGATGCCCAATAATATAATATTCTTTCTGGAAATCTTGAATTGCCTTGTAATTGTATTTCTATAATGACTACAGCACCATTTTGAGTTATACACTTTACATCAACAATAGTTTCTTTATCTTCATTATTTGCTTTATAATTAAAAGGTGTCAAAATCTCTACTGAACGAAAAATTTTCATGCCAGAATCAAGCATCGTAGAATTTATAAAATCCAATAATAAAGCATTACTATCAGAAGATGCAAATAAATATCTAACAAAATAATCATTCAAAACATTAATATTTTTATTACTCATAATATCATTATACAATTTATTTCCTTTATTACAAATGAAAAAGCTTTCCATATTATAAAATATAGGTTCTTTTAACAAGTAGTTTTTAATATAACAATAATACAAACTTTTTTCACAGCTTCATTGAAGTTGCATTCATAT